>NZ_JAPDDT010000011.1 GCF_025950235.1 Luteolibacter arcticus
AAACATCTCTTAGGAAAGTACCAGTGCAACCTGCATCATCCGCCCATCTCGATCTAACAGGTCCTTAAAGGCATTGGGATTTATTCCGCCTCACCGGACCGGCGAACCTACCATCCAAGCGGAATGAATTCCGCGGTCCCAGCGAGGTGGCTGCTCGTGGGTTACACTCTTTGGCACTCGACACTTTCGAGGGGCGAGCTAAGTAGCGGCTGCCCAACTCACAAGGAGGTAACCATGGCAAAGCACCAAGATCAGAACGGCTCCTTTTTTCGAGCCGACAAGTAAGAGGAAGAAGGGATTCCCTTCTGAAACCCGCGTGAAGCGCGGAGAGCGGATCGTTCGCGGGGAGAAAGAACTCCACGAACGGCTGGGCAGGAACGATCCCTGCCCGTGTGGGTCACCACGCCGGTTTCAAGAACTGTTGCATGCGGACGGGCCGTTACGATGGCTCGCCGCGCGACGACTACTTTTAGGGAGTGAGTCGTCGCCTGGTGCCGCATGAGAAAAGCGTGGCGGGCTTCCCTGCGGCTGCTTTCGAGCGCAGATGGCTCATGAGCGGAACGGCGAGCGTTTTGCCGGTGCGGGCTGTTCCCAGCCGGAACGACGAAGTCGTCCCGTTAGGATAGATGAATGGGCGCCGCGGGGTCTTCTCCGCGGCGCTCAGGATTTCTCACTCGGTGAAGAGCAGAAAGGTGCGTCCGCCGCCGGGGATCTTGACGGTGAGAACCGCTTCGTGGGCCGGGGTCAGGGAGACGGCTTGGGGTTCCGCTCCGTCGATCGAGATGCGGGCGCTTTTGCGCAGGCCGGTGTAGTGGAGCGGCAGGCGGATCTCGCGGGTGATTTCCTCGTCCAGCGGATTGTAGAGGCAGGCGAGGCCCTTCTCCCTGCCGGTGGGATTGGCGTGGAGGATGCCGTCCCAATCGCGGCCGTTCGGGCGGCGCAGGTGAATGATGTCGCCATTGTCGAGCACGTCGCGGTGTTGCTTGTAGAATGACACCCACTTGGTCACGAGCGCCTTGGTCTCCGGCGAGTCGAAGAGGCGCGGGCCACGGTAGCAGGCCTGCACGCCGTAGCCTAACAGGTTCGCGAAACGTGCCTCGTAGTGAGGCAGGTGCTCCTTCAGCGGCTCGATGGTCGCGGCGGCACCACCACCGTGATACTGCGACAGCGGGACGAACATCCAGCCCATGCTCTGGGTGCGGGTCCAGGTGCCGTCATACATGTTCTGCCGCTCGATGATCTCCTGCTCGGCGCGGGGCAGGCTCCAGTTCGTCTCGCGGTAGCCCATGCCGCATTTGTTGGCGCCGGTGAGGAAATACCAGTCCGGCACATTGAGGAACACTCCCTCGGCGCGCAGCGCGCGATACTGATCGGTGATGGCGCGCCACATGACCCACTGGGAGTCCTCCTTGCCACGGTGGAAGGGATGGTTCGTGGCGCAGCAGATGTCGCCGGGATAGGAGCCGTCATTCTCGAAGATGCCGAGGCCGGAGCGGCGGCTGAAGTTGACGATCGTGTCCAGGTAGTCGCGGCCCCACTGGGTGCCGAGACAGGGCATCACGCCATAGCGGGCCGGGCTGCCGGTGGTATTGTCCTTGGGATCGCCCGCGCCGCGTGAGGCGAGCAGCGAGTAGCCGCCGATCACCACGCCCTTGCTGCGGCCGTAGTCGGCGAGTTCCTTGTAGCGGTCCTGATACGCGGGGTCGCGGCTCTCGAAATTGAAGCCCGAGCCGAAGGACATGATGACCATTTCAAAGCCGACCTCGGCGGCTTGGTCGATTGCTTCGCGGATGGTCTTCGGGTCCGATTGGACCTTGTGGAACATCAGCGGATTCTCCTGCGTCCACGGTGCGATGACGCGATACATCTTGCGGCGGGCCAGCGAGCGGCGCTCGCGCTCGGTGGAATCCAATAGCAGCTCGAAGACCCGGAAGGTCTCGAAGGGCTTCGACTTCGAGACCTCCTGATCCGGGCCGAGCGGCGGCTGGCAGCGGAGCAGGCAAGGGGTCTGGCGTTCGTAGTGGACCTGCGTCGGGTAGTCCGGATCGGACACGATCTTCATGCAGGGATTCGCATACTCCGGGACCATGTCGCCGAAGGCCATGTCGGTCTCCACCCACAGATTGTATTTCTCGCTGACGGGTGCGTTGTTCACCGAGGACTCGACCTCGGCGAGCTTGAGCTCATCCGCCACGAAGGAGTTCAGGCGCACCGGCTTCTCACCGGCGTGGGTGACGGTGAGCCATTTCGAGAACAGCGGGATGCCATCGTAGAGTTCGTAGTGGACCGCCACCCGCGGCAGGTCGGCGCGTGGCTTGGCAGCTACCACCGGCTCTGCACCGCGCACGGCGATCTCTAACATGTGGCAGCGGGTCAGGTTGGCATTGATGTCCCCGCCGTCGTAGTCGCCGCCATTGCCTCCGCGGCCGACCTTGCCGATGCGCAGGGTGGCGGGGGTCTTGGCGAAGGGCAGCGTGGCGATCGTCTCGAAAGTTCCGGCGTCCTGCGCGGCCTCCATCACCACCGTGCCGTCGCGGAGGCTGGCGCGAAGGCTGACAGGCTTCGCGCGATCGAACTTCCCGCCCAAGCCCGCCAATGTCTCGAAGACTTGTTGGTTGGGGCGGATGATGAAGTGCACCGTCGTCCCGTCTGCGGCGCTCAAGGCGAGGCCCGGGCCCCAGGCGTTCGAGTGGGTGTCGTCGCCGGCGTCGAGCTTGAGTTCGACCGAGACCGCCTTTTCCGGCCACGGACGCTCGGCGAAGACCGAGGTGTCCGGCAGTGCCATGATTTCGCCGGACTTGCCTTCATTGGAGAACGAGGAGCGCGCGTGCGCCTTGCTGGCGGTGATGGTCCAGCCGGGCTTCGGCTGTGAGAAGGCATCGAATTTTTCCTCATACACCACGGGACCGCCGAGGGTCTTCGCGGGCGCCGCCGGCGGGTCGTAGTGCATCACCACGTGCTTGCCAAGCGGCGGCCAGGGATGGTCCTTGGCCAGCCACTCGGGCCGCTTCTTCCATTCGAGGCGCTTGACCACCGGCAGCTCTTCCCAACCGGTGAACCGATACGCACCGGGAAGCGGGCGCAGGTCCTTGATCCAGTCTTCCTTGAGATAGTTCTGGATGCTCTGGCCGGTGAGGCCGCCAACCGGATAATCCACTCCATCGATGGTGACGCGAGCCTCGGGAGCGACGGCGCGCAGGAGGTGCTCGCCGCTTGTTAGATTCTGCAGGGTGACGGTGGCGGCATTCGGGGCGAGGCGTAGGACGCGCTTGGCCAGGCCATTCTCCAGCGTGAGTTCGCCGCGGGACTTGTCTTCGGTGATGTTCGCCTTGTAGGGCGATGGATCGACCATCCAATCGGCGACCGGCTCGGCAGCACGGACGGCTGCGATGAGCAGGAAGGCGAGGGAGCCAAGGGTGAAGGAAGCCGTGCGGGAGATCATCGGTTTGGGATCGGTGAGTGGACCAAAACGGTGACTTGCGGCACTTTTATTCATGAAAGCGGGTGAAACATGCAGGATATTCTTGTCCTGCTCGTCGTGTGGACCGTTCCCCGCCGGAACGACGAAGTCGTTCCGCTACGAGAAATGAAAAAGCGCCGCGGGTTTGTTTCCCCGCGGCGCTCCGGTTTTCCCTCGTGCCGTTGCCGGCATCTCGTTTCCGAGGTTTCTCCTCCTCAGAAGGTGTAGTTCAGCTCGACGCTGACGCGGGTGGTGGACTTGTAGAGCGCGTCGCTGGTGTCGAAGTAGCCGAGCTTGCCGATGGCGGTGAAGTGGTCGTCGAATTTCTTCGCGAGCACGGAGTCGACGCCGAAGCCAAGGTCATTGCTGATGGCATTGTCGCCGAAGAGGTGGACCGCATTGGTCCACTTGATGCCGCAGAAGATGGGCACCATGTAGCTGACGTAGGTGTCGGTGAGACCGCCGTGGGTACCATTGATGCGGCGGGCATCGGTGGCATCGGCATAGCCATTGAAGACATGCACGGTGCAGAGCGGCGTCTGCACACCGGCATCGAGATGCTCGACGCCGACCACGAGGCTTTGGGTACCGAAGGCCTTGGTCACATTGAAGTGAGCGTAGAGGCCTTCCTCGTTGTTGAGCGGGCCGGCTTCGTCCTGATAGGCGAGCTCGCCGTAGAGGGTGAGGCCTGCGACGGTGCCCTTGCCACTGACGCCGTAGGTCTGGTTGTCCCAGCCGACGGTGACGCCGTCATCGAAGCTCATGTCATAGATGTAGCCGCCGAGCGTAACGCCCTTGATGCCGGTGTAGGAGGCGTTGAAGAGGTGGATCTCGCCGGGGGCATTCTCGAAGATGCCGGTGGCGTCCTCGCCGAAGACGCGGTTTACCTGATCGACGTAAGAGTAGTTGAGGGTGAGCCCGGGGATGGAGGTGTTAGAGAGCGAGACCGCGTCGTAGGTCTGCTCGTTCTGACGCCAGCCAACATTGCCGATGAAGGCGGCATTGTCATAGATGATGCGCTGGCGGCCGATCTTCACGGTGGTGTCGAAGCCGGTGTATTGAAGGTAGGCTTGATTGAGTTCGGCGTTCTCCGGGTCGTTGATGAAGGAGTTCCTCACGTCGTTGGGATCCACGCCGGGAGCGCCGCCGTAGTAGTCATCGACGATGGCCTGGGTGAACTCGCCTTCCGCGAGGAGGGAGAAGCCGTGCCAGGCCTTCGTCTTGAAGCCGAGGCGCTCGCGGATGGTGAGGGCGTGGGATGGGTCGAGGCCATCGACATCGGCGAACTCGTAGCGCAGGCGGATATCGACGAGCGGGGTGATCCACGGCGCTTCCGTGGCCGCGGCGATTTCCGGTGAGGGTGCCGGAGTGCCGGCTTCGGCGATGACGGTGGTGGCGGCGAGGGCCAGCAAGGAGGTGAGGTGGTGTTTCATCGTTCGTTAGGCGGGCTCTAGGAAAGCCGTAGGTCTGCCAAGGCCTGTCCCCCGGCGACGATCAGGTGTGCTAAATGCGAGGCTTGGGGATGAATGAGGCTCATTTTCGGCAAGAAGAAGCGGTATTCATCAATGTAGGTCGAATGGATGAGCGGGGCGCACGGATCCCGACGCAAGACTTGAAGACCCAAGACCCAAGACGCAAGACTGGAGGTTCTTGGGCAACGCGTGAGATGGATGCGCGCTTTTCCAGTGGCTTCGAGCCGGGTCTCCGCAGAGGCGCAGAGGAGAGGCAGGAGATCACAGAGAAAGGCAAAAGAAGAAAGCCATGGATGAATGCCATTGGATCTCTCCTCTGTGACCTCGTGCTTTTTCTCTGTTTTTTCTGTGTAAGTCCGGCCGGAATGAGACGACACGGCTCGGTTAAACCTAACAGCTACCCTGCACCGAAGGCCTCCAGTCTTCCGTCTGATGTCTGGACGTCTTCTGTCTCTTAGCCGCCCGTGATGAAGTCCACGAGGTCCTTGCGGCCTTTCGCGAGGTCGGGCGGATTGAGGTAGAACATGTGGCCCGCTTCGTACTGGGTGAAGCTGATGTTCTTCTTCGCCGAATCCGGCAGCTCCAGGAGATGGGAGAGCGAGTAGAGGATGCCATCCGGCGGGGTGGCGAGGTCGGCCATGCCACCCATGACGAGGATGCGGAGGTGCGGATTGTCCCGCATGGCGGTGGCGAGACGGCTGCTCATGTTCACGGTGCCGTTGCCATTGCCCATCTTCCACGGCTGGACCTTTCCGGTGAGGATCTCGTAGGGCGAGTCCTCTTTCCACCCAAGGTCACTGCCGAGGTAGGAGAGCATGGTGGTGGAGTAGGCGCCGAGCGCGAGCGAGAAGGAGGGGTCGTATTCCGGGTAATCGGACGAGGCGTCGGTGGTCGGCCATGCGACGCGGGCGTCGAAGCGGCCGATGACCTTGCCTTCCTTGCGCAGGAGTTCGCCGCGGAAGCGGGTGGGATCGACGCGCAGGTTTGCCTGAATGAAGAGTTCCGTGGGTAGCGAGGTGAGGGCGGAGAGTTTCTCGGCGACAGCCTGGCGCTTCGTAGGATCGAGCGTGTTGCCGGCGAGCATGGCCAGGGCGTAGTCGCCGCTGGCGAATTCGCGGGCCTCTTTCACGAGGGCATCGCGATCGCCCTTCAGCTTGCCGTGGAAGTGGGCGACCGAGGTGTAGAGCGGCAGGAAGACCTGATAGGAAAGGTCATCGCCCTGCGACGAGGACAGCGTGCGGAAGTCGAGCAGCGAGGAGAGCAGCACCACGCCATTGAGCGACATGCCGTAGCGCGACTGGAGCTGCGAGGAGAGACCCGCGACGCGGATGCCGCCGTAGGATTCGCCGAGCAGATACTTCGGCGAGGACCAGCGCTGGTGCTCGGTGACCCAGCGGCGGATGAAGTCGCTGAGTGACTCGACATCGCCCTCGACGCCGTGGAATTCCTCCGGCTTGCCGTCCTTCTCGACGCGGCTGTAGCCGGTGGTGACGGGGTCGACGAAGACGAGGTCGGCGACATCGAGGATGGAGAATTCATTCGGGACGAGGCGCGCCGGCGGGACCGGGGCCTGGGTGCCATCGCCCGGGAGCTCGACGCGCTTCGGGCCCAGCGTGCCGAGGTGCAGCCAGACTGCGGACGAGCCGGGGCCGCCATTAAAGGCGAACAGGACGGGGCGCTTCGAAAGATCGCCGGCGTCCTTCTTCAAGTAGCTGACGTGGAAGACGGAGGCTCGCGGGGAGCCGTCTTCCTTCTTCAGCACCAGCTTCGCGGTGGTGACCTGGTAGTCGATCTTCTTGCCGCCGATGGTCACGGAGCCGTCCTTGGTGACGGGCTCGGCGGGCTTCTTGTCCTCCTTCGCGGCGTCCGGCTTGGAATCGGGCGGCGGGGCGGGCGTGGGCTTTTCCTGGGCGGTGGCGAGGACCGTGGAAAGGGCGAGGAGCAGCAGGGACGGGCGCATACGGGACGGGAAGCTAGGGGATTCGGGTGGCTTGTCGATGGGAGAAGCGACAGGGGGACGGGGGTTCATTCATCTTTCTATCAGTGAGCGGAGGGGCGGGGAGCGGGCAAAGGAGAGGCGGGCCAGAGGCCCCTCGGTCACCGGAGAGCGTGGCTGGCTCCGAGGAGTTCCTTGGTGCCGGGCAGATGGGACAGGCCCCAGCGGGCGAGGGGGATGAGGACGTCGCGCAGGGACTTGCCGGTGGGGGTGAGCTGGTAGCGGAAGCGCCGCCGGTCCTGCTCGTCCGCCGTTTTGGTGAGGAGGCCCTGTTCCTGGAGGAGCTTCAGGCGGTCGGCGAGGATGTTGGTGGCGATGCCCTCGGGCGAGGCGAGGAATTCATCGTAGCGCTGCTTGCCGAGCATGAGGTCGCGCACGACCAGCATGGTCCAGCGGTCGCCGATGAGGTCGAGCGCGCAGGCGACCGGACAGGGTGAGCGGCGGGGAAGTCGTTTGGCGGGCACGGCGGAAATTAGCTTGCAAAACGCAAGTGGTGCAAGCATGGGTGTTGTGTCGCTTGCGTTTTGAAAGTGACATATCCCGGCCATGAATGAGTCCTCCGCCGCTCCCTCATCACTCGCACCACCCGGTGCAGGCCTGCCGCGGCTGGAGGAATTTTTCCTTCGGTCCGGCCTGAAGATCTACTCGCGGCTCGCGGGGCGCGAGCGGGTGCTGGGGCTTTTCCTAAGGGATGCGGAGCGCGTGCTCTCGCTCGCCACGCCGCTCGATGAGGCGACGGGCCGGAAGGCGGTGCTCGTTCCGCGGGTGCGCGGGATGGAGGATAGCAGCCGCTGTTGGTCGCCCTACATGATCGTCCAGCATCTCGTGATCGTGGACAAGGCGATCCTTGGGATGATCCTGCTGCTAGCCGGTGGCAAGACGACGAACCGCGAGGTGCGCGTGGCGGACGTGAAGCCGTCGCCCGAGGCTGGGCCGGAGGTGATGGAGGAGTTTCGTGCGGTGCTGGCGCGCTGGCAGGAGACCTTGGCGGGGATCAAGGATCTGCGCGGGGGATCACGACATGCGCATCCTTGGTTCGGGCCACTGGATGCGCATGAATGGATGAGTCTGGCGGCGTTGCATCATGGGATTCACCTGAGGCAAATGGAGAGGGTGGTGAACTCGCTGCGGTGACGCAATCGCCCGATGAAGCCGCAGGCCCTTGGACTGCTGCGGTCATCCGTAGCTTTTGAGTGACGGGTGTGGATGGCATTTCATTCGGATGGAAGCGAACTTGCGGTATCGCCATAGGCTACGCGAGAAGGGGGCAGTTCACAGCGGCGGAAGCGAACTCCCCGGATCGCTTCGTGGCGCGGGAGAGGAGGGCTCTTTCGTTCATTCGGAAAGCTGCGAACAATCGCAGCAGTCCGAGGGCGGCTTTGCCGCGGTCATGAGGCGGACCCATATGGTGTGAGGACTACCTAACGGTAGTCCCACTTCCCATACTCTCTCTGGACGGAATCGCCCCAGTTGCCATACCATGCGTAGCCCTTGCGGCGCTCCTTGCCGATCTCGGCGACGGTGGCCTTCTTCACGCCATCGCGGTCGCAGAAGAAGGGCTTGCCGGTTTCGAGGTCGTAGAAGCGCGCCCACAGCGGCTTGGCGGAGGGATCGCTGATCACGCGGCCGTCGCCGCCGGAGCGCTCGAAGCGGATGCCGGTGAGCTTCGCCGAATCGAACCACGCAACGCCCGCCTTCACCGCGCGGATGACCTCGGGCGATGGCTTTTCGAGCGACATGAGAAAGTGGAGGATGCCGGCGCTCTCGCCGCCGCTCAGCGAAGGCAATTCGTAGGCGCGTGCCTTGGCGGGCGCGAAGGTGACTTCATCGTGCTGCGCACACCAGACGGTCGGCCTGCCATCGATGACGATCTGGCATTTGAGGATGCAGGCGATGCCGCGGTCGAAGGCTTCGGTCGCCTTGCGTTTGCGAGCGTTGTCGATGAAGTCGTAGCCTTGCGAGTCGTGGAGCAATTCTAACAGACGAACCATGGTGCCGTCATTGAAGGTGATGTGGCGGTGGTAGCCCTCGCCGGGTGGATGGAATTGGGGCCAGCCGCCATTCGGATATTGGGCTTCGAGGATGTGCTCGAAGCCCTTGAGAAACGCATCCCGGTAGATATCATCGCCCGTGGATTTGAAGGCATGGGCGAGCAGGCGGAGTTCGCCGGTGGTGGCCTTGTTGTCGAAGGTGCCCTCGAGCTTGTCGCGCTTGCCATCGTAGGGCTTGGTGGTGGTGTCCTTGTTCTTCGGCCAGCTTCCCTGAGGCGACTGCCAGGAGAGCACGATGGAAAGAGTGCTGCGGCCCTCGTGCGAGCGGAACCAGTCATCGGGTTTTCCCGCGAGGTCCGCGGCATCGGCGAAGAGCATGCCGGGGAGAAGCAGGGCCGCGAGGAGCGGGAGGCGTGGGTTCATCGGGACGGTTACGTGACGGAGGGGTGGGACTTGCGGCTCAAAAGGAGTGGGACCTGACTGGGAGCGCGGAGTTTATTCCGCTTGAGCGGTCGGGTCGCCGGGCCTGCCAGGCGGAATAAATTCCGCGTTCCCAGTGGGCCGGGGCTCACTTCACGCGGATCTCGCCGAGCCATTGCAAGGCGGCATCGGGCCATGCCTTGGCCTCGCGGTCGCTGCGCAGTCCGTAGCCGTGGCCGCCGGTGGGGTAGAGGAGGAGCTTGTGGGGGCGCTTCGCTTCAGTGAGCGCGGCATCGTAGAGCTTGCTGCCGACGACAAATTTCGCGTCGTCATCGCTGTGGACGATGAGGGTGGGCGGGATGTCCGCCTTGGGATTGAGGTTGGGGGAAAGGCCGCCTTTTCCATCATCGAGATAGGCCGGGTAGACGAGCACGGCGAAGTCCGGGCGGCAGCTTTGTTGGTCGACGTCATCGATGGCCGGGTAGGTGAGCTCGTCGAAGCGATTGCTCGCGCGTGCGGAGAGGTGGCCGCCAGCGGAGAAGCCGATGACGCCGAGGCGCTGTGGGTCGATGTGCCACTCGGCGGCCCGTGAACGGGCGAGGCTCAGGGCGCGCTGGAGATCCTGCAGTGCGCCATCGCGGTTGTTAGGCACGCGGTATTTCAGCAGGAGGGCGGTGAAGCCGTTTGCATTCAGCCACGCCGCGATCTCGGTGCCTTCCTTGTCCATGACCGCATAGCTGTAGCCGCCGCCGGGGCAGACGATCATGGCGGGCGAGTCCTTGGCCGGCGCGGGAAAGATGTCCAAGGTGGGTTGGCTTACATTCGTGATGCGCAGAGCGTCGGTGCGCTCGGGCGAATGGCGAGCTTCCGGATCCTTGGCTCCGTGGCCGGGCATCTTGCCGTCGGGCCACACGTTTGCGGTAATGCCTGCCTTCTTCGCGCCGGAAGCAGCTCGTGCCTTCTCCATCAGCACGTGCACCGCAGGCCAGGTTACCGAGAGGCTGGGGCCGCTGTTCGGGTGGATGCCGTCGGAGACGGCCTTCTGGAATTCTTCCGGTGAGTCCTGCTGGAGCTTCCGCCACGCGGGGTAGTGATCGACGAGTGGCAGTTGGTTGGCCCGGGCGTAGCTACGATAAACGTCGTAGTAAGACTCCAGCTCGGGGCGATCGGTGGCGTATTTCTTGGCTGGATTCGATGGCGAGTCCCAAGCGGGATTCATGGTCTGGAGCACGATGTCCACCTGGGGATTCTGCTGGCGCAGGGCCTTCACCATCTGGTCGAGATTGGCTTCGGATTGCTCGCGGGAGATGCCGTGCTTGGTGGCGGCGTCATTGGCGGAGAACTCGATGAAGACGAGATCCGGCCGGTGATCCTGCACGCGCTGCTTTAGATTGGCCACGCCCCATTTTGAATGCATGCCGGCTTGGGCACGGTTCAGATAAGTCACTTGGCCGGGGAATTCCTTGGCGAAGTAATCGCCGAGCGCCTTTGCCCACGCGCCGTTGATCGTGAGGCTGGTGCCATAGACCACCACGGTCTGCTTCTTGCCTTCGTGGAGTTTCTTGAAAACGGTCACGGGCAGGGGCTCCTCCGCGGCGATGGGGACAGCGGCCGACAGCAAGAGAGGCAGCAGCCAGTTACGCGAGCGCTTCAGCAGATGGATCGGCATGAGGGAGGGCATTGAAGGGAATGCGATCCGCTCTGGCAACTACCCGGATGAAAGAGTGCTGTTTCAATTATTGGGCCGCGAATCGGGGGGGCACGCTGGCAGGAGCCGGGGTGTGTCCAAGGGACAGTCGATGCGGCGCGACTTACTTTTGGTCCTCTCTCGATCTCGTGGATGAGGCAAGGGTGCCGCTTTTAGATTGGGGCAATCCGCTTGATTGCGTCCTCCATATCCGACGGGTCAGTCCCAAATTCCTCCGCGATATTCTTCATGATGGTCCGCGCCGTTTTTGAAAGGCAATCCGGTCGCTCGCCGGACTGAAATAAATCGAAATGGTCGAAGAAAGTGCTCAAACTTCGCTCGGCTGAACCGAGTGATACGAAGTGGAAGGTGCGGTGCCATGGGATTCCATTGCTGAATGGAAATCGCTCCTCGATCCAGCTCTGGAAGAGAGCCTGGAAGGCGTGGGCCTTGCCTGGCTTTCCGGTGGTGTCCATCTCCGCCCAACTGCAACCGGAAAGCATCGACCACAAGTGGGAAGCCGCAGCGTCGTTGCCGAAGTACATACCCGGGCGTTTCCTGATTGCCTCCATTGAAGAAAGGCCTTTGAACAAGTCCACGCGGGCATGAACTTCGGGCGCTTTCCGGGTGGGGCTCGCAAGCCGTGTCCGGTAGTCCAAGTATCTTGATAGGGAGCGTTCGGCGCCTTCAACTGCTTCAAGGAAGCTCCACGTCGCCACGTTGGATGGCCATGAATCACAGACGCCGTAGTCGCCCTTTACTGCGTCAGTGAACGCATCGTAATCGAAGTCCTCCGGCTCGAGATTTGCGTGAAATTCATAGCCGAGGGCGTAGGCCTGGAACTGCGGGATTGTCCGCTCCGCCAAATGAAGGTCGGGGGATTCGCAGCACCGCTTCAGGATGTCGGTCAGGGTCACGGATGGGTCAGGAAGCGGGTGAAATTGCTCTTCCTTCAATAAGGAATCTGGCATGCCCTTTCAAGGTGGGAGAAGGATGGGCCGAATCATCGATTGCTTTCGCCATCTTGGCGGGAGGTCGCGAGATGAACGAGGCGAAATATGGATTCCGCCCAATCGCCTCCCTTCAGGCGGCCGGTTGTTTGGCATGCTGACCCGGGGCTGCACTTCGTTTGCCCCGGGCTATTCCATTTCGCCCCTTTGGGGCTGGAGAAGGTCGAGGGGCGGCGGGGATCTCCAGTGGTTTCTTGCCTGCGGGGTGAGTCGGGCAGCCGCACACGGAGTGTGCGGACCACTTTGGCTTGGGATGTTAGGCCCGGCGGAAGTGTTACTTCGCGAGGGTGATCTTCACCACTTGGGCCAAGGGGTCGTTGGCGGTGGCGGGGAGTTCGATTTCGAGGGCCTTGTTGTCGCGCTTGAATTTGAGTGAGCCTTTGTCGCCGAGGAGTTCGATCTTTGAGATGGCGGGTGCGCCGTCTTTCTCGGCTAGGGAGGTGAGGGTGATGGCCTTGCCGGGCTTGCCGGGGAGGATGGCGTAGAGGGATCCGCCTTTGGTGGTGAAGCGGACTTTGCCATCGGCGTGCTGGGTCCAGGGGCGGGTGCCGTAGATGGCTTCGCCGTGCGTGCCGAGCCACTTGCCGAGGGCTAGCAGGGTGTCCTGTTGCTCCTTTGGGATGGTGCCGTCGGCCTTGGGGGCGAGGTTGAGGAGGTAGAAGCCGCCCTTGCTGACGGTGTCGAGGAGCTTGCCGAGGATGGCCTCGGGGCCGAAGACGCGCATGCCCTCGACGTAGCCCCAGGAGGTGCCGATGGGGTCATCGACCATCCATGAGCCGGGGCGGATGCCGGCGGGAGAGCGGCTGCCGACCTTCTCGAAGTCGATGATGGAGCCGATCTGCTCGGTGTCCTTGTTAGAAGGGGCGTAGGCGACGAACTTGGTGGAGACGGAGACTTCCTTTTTCCATGAAGTCGCACGGTTGTAGTAGTAGGCGGCGACGCGCAGCTTGAGGGGATCGAGGTGGCGGAGGTTCACGCCGTTGTCGAACCACAGGAGATCGGGCTGATACTTGTCGATCAGCTCGAAGTTCCGCGCCATCCAGTCGGCGAGGAAGGCGGCCTGCGCTTGATCGCTGCGGTCGGCGACGTGGTAGAAGCCCTTCCACTTGGGGTCGAAGAGGTCGGCCTTGGCCTCGCGGAGTCGTTCGAGCACGGCCTTCGGCGGATCGATGAAGGTGAAGTTCTCGATGCCGTGGTTGGAGACGCCGAACTTGAGGCCCTTGGCGCGGGAGGCGGCGGCGAGTTCACCGATGAGGTCGCGCTTCGGTCCCATGGCCTTGGAGTTGAAGGTGGTGACCTTGCTGTCCCAGAGCGCGAAATTGTCGTGATGCTGGGCGCATGGCAGCACGACCTTGGCACCGGACCGGTAGAAGAGATCGGCCCACTCGGTGGCGCTGAATTTTTCCGCGGTGAAAAGCGGGATGAAGTCCTTGTAGCCGAACTTCTCCGGCGGGCCGAATTTGTCGGTGTGCCACTTCAAGTTGGCGGCGTAGAGGTGCTTCTCGTACCACTCGTTATGATGGGCGGGAACGGAGTAGAGGCCCCAGTGCATGAAGATGCCGAACTTGGCGTCATCGAACCACGAGGGGACGCGGTAGTTCGCGCGGATGGACTCCCACTCGGGCTTGAAGGGGCCGGGCGGGAGGGGGGTGGCCAGGAGCTTGTTCGCCTCGGCGACGATCGCGGGCGTGGCAGGCGGGCCCATGACGCCGTAATCGTACGGGCCGGTCTCGACGACGCCGGCGCGGTCGGGCTTGGGCAAGGCGGCGAGCGGGGTCGCGAGGGCGAGTAGGACGAGGGAGCGGGAAATCATGGCGATGCGAGGATGGCGATTTTGTAGAAGGCGTTGCCGGCGGGAGGGGGGGTGTCGGTGAAGGAGTCGGTGGTGCCGGTGCCGGTGGTGGTGTGGATGGAGTCCCACGGGGCCTCGAGGGTGGCGCTGCGGAAGACCTCAAACTGGACGCCGACCGCGGACGGCCAGGTGATGGTGAAGCCGCCGGGGCCGTGAGTGCCGGTGGCCTTGAAGGAGGAGCTGCCGTTCTTGGGGTCGAGGCTTAACAGGAACTCGGTGGCGTTGTCGGTGCCATCGCCATCGGGGTCGGCGGGCGGTGCGGCTTCGGGGTCCGAGGTGCTGCCGAAGTGCTGGATCTGCCATTGCTCGAAGGGCGTGAGGATCTGCGTCACGATGAGGCGGACCTGGCCCGCGGTGGCGGTGCTGACGGTGGCCTCGTAGCCGGGGGGCAGGGTGCCGAGGGCGAGGCCGTCTTCATCGTCGAGGGTGCCGGTGTAGGTGATGAGGGTGTAGGTGCCGGGTCCGAAGCCGGGGCCGGCGGTGACGTGGAGCGTGCCGGCGAGGGTGAGATTGCCGGTGACATTGACGCGGTCGGAAACGGTGCCGAGTTCGTAGTCGAGCACGCTGGTGGGTGAGAGGGTGAGTCCCGCACCAAGCGCGAGGGTGCCAGCGGAGGTGCCGGGGGCGAGGGTGCCGTGGCAGGTGACCGCGCCGCCGATGCTTCCGCTGCCTCCGAGCGCACCGGTGGTGGCTACGGTGGTCGCCGTACTTGCGAGTGAGCCGGTGACGT
Source organism: Luteolibacter arcticus (assembly GCF_025950235.1). NCBI lineage: Bacteria > Pseudomonadati > Verrucomicrobiota > Verrucomicrobiia > Verrucomicrobiales > Verrucomicrobiaceae > Neoluteolibacter > Neoluteolibacter arcticus. The sequence goes on from NZ_JAPDDT010000011.1 coordinate 14,619, forward strand.
TCAGGCGTCCGCCGTTGACGGTGGTCGCGCCGGTGTAGGTACTCGTTCCGGCGAGGGTAAGGCTGCCGGTGCCGGCCTTGGTGATGGCGACGAGCTTGGTGGCGCTGCCATTGGCGATCACGCCGGCGAAGGTGCTGTCGATATTCGCCTGGCCGATGGTGTAGGTGCAGCTCGCTGCGTTGCTGTTGCCTGCCATGCCGATGAAGCTGCCCGTGAGCCCCTTGAGCGCGCCGAGGCTGTAGGCGCTGCCCTGGCGGGCGGACAGGCCGCGGTTGCCGAGGTCAAAGGTGGCGGCGGCACTGCCACTGAAGGTGGAGGTGAAGAGGCGAAACGAGCCCACGCCGGTGAGTGCAAAGGTGCCGGAGAAGCCGGACATGTCGCCCTCGAAGTCGAAGACGCTGGTCGCATTGCAGGTGAGGATGCCCGAGCCCGAGATGTTTCGCAGGCCATGTGCCCCGCCGCCATCGCCACCCGAGACCGTGGAGGCGGCGGTGACCAGGATGGGATTCTGCGGCGCGAGTGCATTGGTGGCCCAGGTGCCGCCGGAGAGAGTGACGGGGCCGGTTCCCAAGGCACCTGCATTCGTGATGGAAAGGGTGCCGCCGGAGATAGTGGTGCCGCCGGTGTAGGTATGGGCGGTCGAGAGCACGAGTGTGCCGCTGCCGTTCTTTGTTAGAGTGCCCTCGCCGATGATCCTGCCGGCTCCGGAGAGCGTGTAGTTTTTCGTGGCGGAGACGAAGACTTCCTCCGGTTCCACATCCAGCGCGAGGCTGACGGGATTGGTCGCATTGCCGGAGTCGGTGAAGGTGACGGTGGACTGGGCGGAGAAGATGACGTTGCCGGAGCCATCGGTCCAATTGGCGGTGGCGGTGTCCCAGGTGGAGTTGGTGTTGCCGGTCCAGAGGAGATCCGAGGCCCCGGGCGGCTGGGCGAGGGTCATGGTGATCACGCCTGTGGTGGCGAGGTCGAAGGAGGCGGTGAGCGTGGATCCGGGCGGGGCCTGCCACGAGAGCGAAGGCGTGCCGGTGAGGGTGCCGGAGTAGGTCAGCAGGGTGTAGATGCCCGGCCCGAGCGTGATGCCGGTGACCGGGCGGACGAGGGCATTGGTGCCGAAGGTGAGATTGCCGGTGATGGCGAGCGGTGTGGCTCCGATTGCGCCGTGCTCAAGGATGGCTGCGGATTGAAAGCTGACATTCCCCGTGATGATGCCGCTGCCGCCGAGCGCTGCGCCGCCTTGGACGGTGACGGCGCTGCCGGTGGTGCTGCCTTGGATGCGCAGGGTGCCGGAGGAGACGGTGGTGGCTCCGGTGTGGGTGGATGCGCCGGCGAGGGTCCAGATGCCGGTGCCGTTCTTGGTGATGGCGGTGAGGCCGGTGCCATTGACTATTGCGCCGGAGAAGATGGCGTCGGTATTCCTGCCGCCGACACGCCAGGTGGTGGTGCGGCCGACAGTGGGACCGCCGCCGATGCCGGTGGTGGAGTCGCCGGTGAGCTCGCCGATGTCGAGGGTGGCGTTGCTATTGCCAATGTTGTAGTAGACGTAGCTCTCCGCGCCGATATTGAGCGCGGCGGTGCCGAAGCCGAAGCTATTGGTGACGCGCATCTCCGAGCCATCGGCATCGGTCGCGAGATTGATCTGGCCGGTGAAGGCGGACCAGTTGCCCTTCATGTCGGAGCGGACATAGGGCGAGTAGTAGTTGAAGGTGCCGCTGCCCGTCAGCGAGCCGGTGAGCGAGCAGCGGCCATCGGCATTCAAGCGGCCGGTCATCCCGGAGGGGACGATCAGGTTCCAGTTGCAAACGTCGTTGTTCTGCACGTTCGCCATGGTGAGCGTGCCGTTGTTGAAAGTGACGGCGCCGCCGCCGAGGGCGTTCTTGTTGGCATTCGACCCTGCCAGATAAATCGTGCCGCCATCGATGGTGGTGCCGCCGCTGTAGGTATTGGTATTGGCCAGGATCAAGGTGCCCGCGCCGGTTTTCGTAAGCCTGCCGCTGCCGGTGATGGTGCCGCTGATCTGCATCGAGCTGCCATTCGCGGCGACATCGAGGGTGCCGCCGGAGGCACCGAGCGTCATGCTGCGGTTGGTATTGGTCTGCGAGCCGGTGAGGCGCAGCGTGCCGCCATTGATGACGAGATTGCTCGCGCCGACACCCGCTGCACCGATCGAGCTGGGGGTGCCGCCATCGGCGAGCGAGGCGACGGCGAGGACGCCGCCGGTGATGGTGGTGGCGCCGGTGTAGTCGTTGGCGGTATTGATCGTGAGCGTGCCGCTACCGGATTTGGCAAGGCCGCCGCTGCCGCTGATGGAGCCGCTGCCGGAGAGGGTGTAATTCGTAGTGGCATTGACCGTGACGCTGGCTACGGGCAGCGCGCCGGAGAGGGTGGCGGTGGCGTTTGCCGCGCCAGTGGCATCGAAGGTCACGGCGTCGCCGGAAACGAAGATGTCGGGCGAGCCGGCATTGAGCCAGTTCTGGCTCGCGGCCAGATCCCAGACAGCGCCAGAGCCGCGCCAAACAATGGCCTCCGGGACGCGAGTGACGGGGACGGTCAAGGTAACCGAACCGGCGGCGGCGGAAAGCGAGTAGGGCGTGCCGGGCGGGACGGTGACGTCGAAATTCGCGGCGCTGCCAGTGAGGCTGCCGGTGTAGGTCACCAGCGTGTAGGTGCCCGCGGGGACGGTGCCATTGAGCGCCTTGATCACGATGCCGACCTTGCCGCTGACGGAGAGATTCCCGGTGATGGCGATGCGGTCGCTGGTGGCGGGGTTGCCCGGGTTGTTAGAAAGATCGAAGGCGAGGCAGGAGCCATCCTGCGCGGTGAGTCCGCTGCCGAGGGTGACGGTGCCCGCGCTGCCCATGCCAGAGCCGGGAGTGATCGCACCGCGATAGCCAAGGGTGACAGCCTGGCTGAAGGTGCCGGTGCCGCCGATGCGGCCACCTGTTAGGCCGGCGGCAGCGGGTCCGCCGTAAGTGCCGCCCCAGACGGTGATGGGGCTGTTAGAAAGCGTGCCATTCAGGATCAGCGCGCCATCCCAGATGGTGGTGGTGCCGGTGAAGGCGTGGCTGCCGGAGAGGGTCAGCGAGCCCTGGCCGGATTTAACGAGCTTCATCGTGCCCGCGAGCGAGCCGAGCGCGCCATCGAAGGTCTGGTCCTTCGGCGAATAGACGGTGAGATCCTTGGGCGAGAGCGTGCCGACGAGGGCGACCGGGGTGGTGGCATTGGCGCCGATGTCGAAGCGGACGGCTTTCCCGGCGGTGAAGGAGGATGCGACGCCATCGTCGCTCCAACTGGTGGTCACACCCTCATCCCAGGTGCTGCTGCCGGCACCGCCGCGCCAGGTGAGATCGGTGTCCACCATCGGCGGCGGTGGCGGCGCGGTCATGCCGGTGCCGAGGTAGTAGTCCACATAGCTGGCCTGCACGTAGCCCTTGGTGGTCGTCTGGCATCGATACTGCGGATTGTGCATCAGGGTGGGGATGCGGAAGCCGGTGCCATTGCTGGTCTTCGCGGAGTCGGCGCTGCGGACCATGTAGATGCGCAGCTCGGAATTGTCGGTGGCGGCGCAGAGCAGCTCCTCGCGCCAGTCGCCGAGGATGTCGCCCCAGAATTGCGGCCGGCCCCCGTAGGCGATGTAGTTGTTGTAGGGAGAGTTTGGCGCGGCGGAGTCGCTGTAGAGGCTGATCACGCGGCCGCTGCTCCCGTTCGCGGTATTGAACTTGTCGATGCCCGGGCTGGTGGCCGAGCTGCCGATGGTGGAAACGAACTCGCGCACGAGATCGCCGTCCCACCAGATGGCCTCGGGCGGGAAGGGCCTGTTGGCGTAGTTCAACTGGTTGCCCTTGCAATCGTAGATGCCCGCCATGGTGGAGAACATCTCGCAGCCCTTCACGGCGGGATCGAAGTCGCCGGCCACGCCGCGGCCGACATCGACCACGCCACCGGCATACCATTTCTTGATCATCGCGCCGGTGCCGGCGTTGTAGAGCGCGGTGGCGAGACCGCTGCCGTTGTTCTGCTGGATGATGTAGTTCTCCAGTCCCGGGCGATCGGGATCGATGTCTGTCAGGTGGAAGCGGTCGCCGTGAACGATCTCCGGGATATTGAAAAGCTGGGTGCCATTGTCATCGAGCACGTAGCCGATATCGACGAACTCGTCCTTACCGTCATTGTCCACGTCGGCGATGCGGATCTGGTGGCCCTCCGGCGCGTGTAGCGAGCCGCCGTCCACCCATGACCAGAGCTGGTTGATGCTGCCACCCCGCCAATTCCATGCGGTGATGACGCCGTGGAAGCTTTCGTCGGACGCGCGGTTCTTCGAGGCCCAGACGACGGACGGGCGCTGTCCATCGAGGTAAAGGATGCCCATGTGACCATTCATCGGGCCATCGGCGAGGCGGGGATTAGGCACGGTGGCGCGGGCCAGCTCGGCTCCGGTCATGCCATTGATCACGGAGAGGAACTGGACGTTATTCGAAGCGCCGCCGCTGGCGACCGCGCCGTCGCCGAAGACGACGCCATTCGCGGTGCGGAGCAGGACCTCCGACTTGCCGTCGCCATCCATGTCGTAAACGGTGACATTGTCGCCGTGGCCGATGCTGATGGAGGATGAGCCTGGCTCGATATTGTATTTGTAGAAGCTGTTAGGTCCGAGATCGATGCGCCAGAGCAAGGTGCCGTCGCGCTTGTAGGCATCGAGGAACTGGCGGAAGCCCTCGCCGGACTGGCGGTCCACGACGAAGTCGAATTCGCCATCGCCATCGAGATCGCCGACCCAGCAGAATTTCACATCGAGCGCGCCATCGGGCGTCGGCTGCATGGGCACGGGGACATACTGGCGCGTCGGTGGATTCACCGGCAGTGCGACCGGGGCGGTGGAGGCGTGGGCCCATGCATCGGGTACCTCCACGCCGCCGATGACCGGCTTCACCGAATACGTGTAGGCGGTGGTGGAGAGGCTGCCCGGTGTATCGACATAGTCGGTAGTGGCGGTGAGTGGCGAGGCGTTCACCTTCACGGCTGCGCCGCCATTGGCCGAGCGGTAGAGATTGAAGGCGACATCGCGTGGATCATTCCCGAGCAGACGCCAGCCGACATAGACCTGCGTGCTGCTGCTGCGCAGGGCGACGAGTCCGCGGCCGAGGCTTTCCATCTGGCGCTGGGCCAGGACGGTGTCGAGGCAGAGCGACGACACGAGGCATAAGCAAACGACCGGAAGAAGACGCGGGCGGATCATGGGTTTTTCCGCTGCGAACAGGGATGGGCACTCTGTTGCAGGATGCACCAGCTTCGACGATGCCGGCGTCCGGCGTCGATGCCATGAACGGGTTACGCCGGGCAGCCTAGGCTCCGGCGCGGTTGTGATATCGTTTCCACAGAAACCCGATCACGCCGATGATGAGAAACGCGATGGCGACCGCGATAGGCAGGGGAAAAGGGCGCGCGGCAGGAGTCTGCGCTGGAATCGGGGGTGAAGAAGCGGGTGCTGCCGGAGGGCTGCTTGCTGCGGGTGCTCCGAGGTCGAATGTGATGCCGGGTTTCTCGCCGGAAATGGAGGTCTTCAGCAGCGGCTCCACGTCGCGCTGGAACCGCGAGGCGGATTGGTCGAAGACGGCGATGGTGCCGGTATCGAGCTCGCCGAGGAGGGGGAAGAAGGTGGCCTTCACCGCGACGGGCGACGCGGCGGGACGGGGGAAGTCGAGGGTGAAAGCGGCGTGGTCGTGGAGGTCGTGGACTTCGAAGACGCAGTCGGACTTGGAAGGAGTCAGCGTGGCGCCACCGGCGGTGACCTCGAAGAGACTCGCAGCAGCGGTGGCGAGCAGGGGCTTGGCGGTGGCTTGGCCCGCTTCATCGGTGGCGGCGGGTGCGCGGTTGCCGAGGATCTTCCACGCGAAGGGCAGCGAAGTGCGGACCACGATGCGCATGCGGTCCGGGAAGACTCGGACCTCGGTCTCGCTCTCATAGCCGCCGTGGGCGCTGGCGATTCCCGTGAGGAGGATCAGCGCGGCGCAGAGGGCTTGGAGGAAAGCGGGCATGGAGGTGGATGGAGGGGGCGGGGCGCGGGGACCGTTCCGCGCTTTTACCAGCGCGCCTACGCAGCCGTTCCGCTACGCGGCTACGGAGTGAACTCGATCTTGTAGAAGGCCTTCTCGAAGGAAGCGGGATCGGTGAAAGAGGCGGTGTTGCCCGGGCCGCCGGTCACGCTGCCGACGGATTGCCAGTCGGGGCTGAGGGTGACGCTGCGCTTCACGGTGAAGACGATGCCACTGGAACTCGGCCAGGTGATGGTGCGGCCGGCGAAGTTGGCCTTGAAGGCGCTGGCTCCGCTCGATGGGTCGAGGCCGAGGCGGTGCTCGACGAGGTTCGAGGTGCCGTCGCTGTCCTTGTCGCCGGTGGCGGTCTGGGTGAGGCCGCCGAAGTTCGACTGCTCCCAGGAGTCGGGCAGACCGTCTTCGTCGGTGTCGTCGATGACGAGCGCGACTTGTCCCGCGATGGTGGTGGAAAGGTGGGCCGTGGTGCCGATGGGGATGCCTGTTAGAAGCGCGCTGCCGGACAAGGCGCCGCCATGGGTGAAGAGCGGGTAGCGGCCGAAGCCAGTGCCGGGAGCGAGGCTGACCTGTACGGTGCCGCCGAGCGCGAGATCGCCTTCCACCGCAATGAGGTCGGAGGAAGTTCCGGCGCGCAGGCGATTGAGCGAAGTGCTGCCGAGGAATGCGCTGCCTTGGATTGCAAGGGTGCCGGGCGTGCCGGTGACGTGGCCGCGGCCATCGAGCGTGCCGTCTTGGACGAAGTCGGAGGCGATGGTGCCGTGGCCATAGAAGGACGCGCCGCTGGCGATTTTCGTGGCGTCGGTGGTGAGGCTGCCGCCTTCAAGCTTGAGGGTGGCACCGGGCATGACCTGGGTGGCGGTGGCGCTGGTGAAGGTGCCAGTGAGCCTGAGCGTGCCTTGCTCGACATTGGTGCCGCCATTCCATGCGCCACTGCCGCTCAGCGTCCACGTGCCGCTGCCGGTCTTGATGTAGGTGGTGGCGGTGCCGGTGTTTTGCTCGGAGAGGGTGCCGGCGAAGGTGGCGTCGGTGTTCTTGCCGCCGATGCGGTAGGTGAGCGCACGGCCGCCGGTGGCGCCTCCTTGAAGGACGGAAAACGGGGTGCCGGAAAGCGCGCCGATCGAAACGGTGGTGCCTTCACCCTGGGCGAGGGTGCCGGTGTAGTATGTCCAGACCTTGTCGGTGAGCGCGACGGTCGCCTGCGGGAAGCCGGGGAAGCCGTAGCTGGTGCCCATGCGGAAGTCGCCGCCGCTGCCATCCGTCAGCACATTGATGGTGCCGGTGAAGGCGGACCAATCGGAGAACATCGTGGTGCGAACCCACGGCACGTAGAAGTTCAGCATGCCGGCACCGGCGAGCGTGCCGTAGAGGTCCACGCGCGAGTCGGCATTGAGTCGGGCGGTAGCCCCGGCGGGGACGACGAGGGCGGCGGTGAAGGTGTTGTAGGTACTATCGTTGTCGTACATCGACAGCACACCGGCGTTGAGGGTGACGGGGCCGGTGCCGAGTGCGCTGGCATTGGCGGTGTCATTGGCCAGGGCGACGGTGCCGGCATTCAGCGTGAGGCCGCCCGTGAAGGTATTCGCGGTGGTATTGGCGAAGGTCAGGGTGCCGCTGCCATTCTTGGTCAGCGCGGCATTCCCGCCGATGGAGCCGGTGCCGGTGAAGGTGTAGCCGAGCGTGGTGGTGATGGTGGCGGTGCGCGGGGCGACGGTGCCGGAGAGCGCGACGCTGCGGGTGGTGGCGGTGATGTCGTTCAGCACCACATCATCGTTGTTGTAGAACTTGTCCGGCGAGGCACCGGTCCAATTGCCCGTGGCGGTGGTGTCCCAGGTGCCGTTGGTGGTACCAGTCCAGGTGAGGGTGGCGGGATTTCCGGTGACGGTCAGCCAGACCTTCGATGGATTCAAGCCCGCGGCGCTGCGGCCGAGCGCAAAGGTTTGGCGCGAGTCGTTCGGCAGGTTGTGCGTGAGGTTCACGCCGTTGACGGTGCTGTTGGTCGCGCCGGTGATGAGGTCGTAGGTGCCAGCTTGGAGCGGACCCTGGAGCAGCAGGAATTGGAAGTATTGCGTGCCGGTCAGGGCGAGCGTGCCGCTCATGGCGATGCGGTCGTTCGCTCCGGCGGGCGTATTCGCCATGTCGAAGTAGAGCGTGTTGCCATTGAGCGCGAGGCCGCCATTGGCGGTGAAGGTCGCGCCGGTGAAAGGCTCGGTGCCGGGCGAGAGGAATGCCCCCGCGCTAGCAGTGATCGCGCCTGCGACGGAGCCATCGCCGCCGAGCAGCGCGCCGCTGGCTACGGTGACTGCCGTACTTCCGAGGCTGCCATCGACCAGCAGCCCGCCCTGGCTCACGGTGGTCGCGCCGGTGTAGCTGCCGGTGCCGGCGAGCGTGAGGGTCCCTGCGCCGGTCTTGGTGATGGAGGTGGTGCCGCCGCCATTGCCGATGTTTCCGGAGAAGACGGTGGAGCTGCCATTGCCGCCGATCTGGTAGGCCGTGGCGGTGGTGTTGCCGCCGCCGGTCGCGCCGGAGAGCGTGGTGCTCGCGCCGCCTGCTAGCCCGCCGAACGAAATGGGCGTGGTGACGTTGCTGCGCTTGTTGAGCGAGGTGGTGCCGTTGCCGAGATTGAACGTGGCCGCGGCGCTGCCGGTGGAGCCGAAGAGGCGCACCCCGCTGTTGCCGGTGAAGGTGAGGGTGCCGGAGTAGCCGCTCATGTCGCCTTCAAGGTCGAAGACGTTGTTCTGTTGGATCGTCAGCGGACCGTTGCCGGAGAGCGCGCCGAGGCCGTGCGCGCCGCCGCCGTCGCCGCCGGTGATGGTCGCCGGGCCGGCAATTGTGATGGCGCTGCCGGGAGCATTCGCCCCCATGTTGAGGGTGCCGCCTTCGATGCGCAGGGGGGCACCTCCGAGCGCGGTGCCATTGCCGATGGTGAGTGCGCCGCTGGCCAAGGTGATGCCGGTGAAGGAATTCCCGCCGGTATTGCCAAGCGTGAGCGTGCCGGTGCCGCGCTTGGTCAAGGGGCCGCTGCTGGCGATCGAGCCGGTGCCGGTGGTGGTGTAGTTGCCGGTGGCATCGACATCCATCGAGGTGGGGGAGACGGTGCCGGTGACATTGATGGCAGGGGATTTCGAGCCGCTGTCATCGAAGGCCACGCGGTCGCCGAAACTGAACGCGGTGGCGGTGCCGTTCCTCGACCAGTTGTTGGTGGTGGCGTCCCACGCATTCGATGCGAGACCTCCGACCCACTTGAGGTCGCGCGGCAGGCCGGCATTCGTCACCAGCAAGGCGCAGGTCTGCGTCCACGAGTGGCCGGCGGCATCGGTCACCATGAAGTCGAAGCGGGCGCGGCCGACGTGATTGAGATCCGGGGTGAAGGTGACGAGATGATTGCCGGGGCCGCTCTGGGCGATGTCGCCATTGCTGATGTTAGAGACCGTGAAGACAGGAGAGCTGGAGAAGCCGGAGGTGAATTTTTTCAAGTCCACCTGCACGCTGGTAGGCACGCTGCTCGGCTCGCTGGCGGTATTCTTCGCGACGGTGCCGTGAGGGATGGCGAGGAAGTGCAGGTATTCCTCCAAGCGAGTGTAGCCGGCCGGTGTGCCCCCGGGCATGAAGGTGGTACCGGTGAGGAGGCCGCCGCTATTAGGAAGGGCGGTATTGTGATCCTGCAGCGCGGGATTCCAGCCGAGCGCGCTCTCGTAATAGTCCGGCATGCCGTCGCGATCCAGATCGAGCGGCGCGGCGGTGGAGTTCAGCGTGCCGATGCCACCATTGCTGACGCCGGCGAGATCGGACTCGCGGGTGATGTGGTTGGCGGTTTGGTTGACCAGGTTCTGGATCAGGCGGGTGTCCACCTCATCGCGCAGCGGTCGTGCGGGATCGATGTCGAGCCGCAGCGCGCCGGACTTCGAGACGACCTTCTTGAAGGCGACCACCGGATCATCGGTGGACACGGGAATGGCACCGGTGTTCGCGAAAGGCGTGAGCGACTTGGCGTAGCGGTTCGCGCCCGCGGGATCGCCTGCCTGGAACTCGGAACCGGCGACGATGCCGTAGCCCTTGTCGGTGCCATTGAGGATGCCGTCGCCATCGCTGTCGTGGCGGTTGTTAGAAAGATGGACGGAGAAGTTCGGGGCACCATTGCGATCCACGGTCGCCTTCTCGAGCGCGCGGGAGCGGGTGTTGCCGGGCGGCGAGAGGAAGTAGTTTCCGATCACGTTGGCCTTCCATGACGCGGGTGTCTCCGAGTCGCCCATGATGAAGCCGATGTCCCAGTCGAAGGTGACGTTGTTCGTCCACTCTAACAAGCCGGCGGGCCGTGCCTTCGGATTGCGGGTGTGGTTGTGGGCCCACAGCGAATGGTGGCAGGTCGCGTGATTCTGGTCCCACAGGCCGCCGCACGAGTGCGACTCCAGGCCCCAGGCATTGACGGACCACTGCATGGTCACGTTTTCCGGCGGACTGTTGAAGCTGGAGAAGTTCTCGTCGGTCGAGAACTGCATCGAGACCGAATCGAGCACGCTATTGAGCGAGCCACTGTCGAGGTTCACGCAGTCGCCGCCGCTGCCGCCCTTGCGATGGCGGAAACGCAGGTGGCGCACCACGACATCGTCGCCGGAGATGCGGAAGGTGCCATCGACCAGACCGACGCCATCACCCGGTGCGGTTTGGCCGGCGATGGTGACCTTCGATCCGGTGAGGCGCAGGCCATTGATGTGAATGTGGCCGCTGACCGCGAAGACGATGGTGCGCCCGGCGGTGGGGACCGTCTCGATGCCATTGCGGAATGAGCCTGCGCCCGAGGCATTGAGATTGGTGACGACATAGACGTCGCCGCCGCGCCCGCCCTTCGCATAGCCACCGTAGCCCTCGGCACCGGGGAATGCGGGAATGGTCTGGCCCGCGGCGCTGCCGATGAGGAGAGGAAGAAGAAGTCGCTTCACGGGTCAGTGCGGAATGGAGCGGCAGGAAGGCCCTCGGAGTTGGTGAGATTCGCGCCGGCGGGGTTGTCCGCCCAGGCGTAGCGGACGTAGGCGGGGCGGGGGACGGAGGGACTGGAGACGATCACCTTGTCGCCCTCGATCTCGGCATCGGCCCAGACGAACTTGCGGTCGTCGCCGGCGATCGCGAATTGTTTCAGCGGGCCGTCCTTGGCGACGAGGCCTTCGCCGATGTGGTCGAAGTGCAGGACCACGCGGCCGTCCTCGATCTCGGACATCTTGAAGACCGGGCCGCAGGGGATGACGTCCTGCTTGCCATAGGTGCCGTGCAAGGCGAGGCGGGCGAGGCGATGGCCGACGCCGAGCTTGTTGCGCGGGTGGACGTCCTTCTCATCGCCGATGTCGATGGTGACGGCCATGCCGGTGTGGGGCAGCGCGAGCGATGAGGACTGGGCATCCCGCATCGAGGCGAGGCTGCTGGCGGCGGGCTCCGGGAGCGGTGACTTGTGCGGGGCGAGTTGGACGAAGAGGAAGGGGAGGTCGTCGCGGCCCCAGCAGGTGCGCCAGTCCTCGATCAGTGCCCTCTGCAGCGTGGGGTAAAGCTGGCGGGTGCCGACATTCGACTCGCCCTGATACCAGAGCGCGCCGCGGATGCCGTAGGGGACGAGCGGCGAGATCATGCCATTGAAGAGCACCGCGGGATTGTGCTGGTCGCGCACGGGATCCGGGTGGCCGGGGCCGCGGCCGGTTTTGTTAGACGCGGTCCATTTCGCGATGGCCTTGCCGTAATCCTCGAAGGCCCTGGGGGTGTCGCGATAGGCGATGAATTTCTTCCAGAAGGCATCGCACAGCGGCTTGAAGGCCTTGTCGGCAGCGAGCTTGTCGTTGCTGATCCACGCCTCGGCGGTGCTGGCACCAAAGGCACAGGTGACGAGGCCGACGGGCACGCCGAGTTCCTTCTGGAGTTCGCGGGCGAAGAAGTAGGCGACCGCGGAGAAGTCGCCGGCGGTTTCCGGGGTGCAGGCTTTCCACGCGCCATCGACTTCCGGCTGGGGGTCCTCGCGCATGGTCCACTCGGCCTTGAACTCGCGGAGCTGCGGGTGATTCGCCTGCGGGACTTCCTGCTCCCAATTCGCGCAGCCGGAGAACGAGCGCTTGGCGGTCTTCGCGAGGGTGAAGTCCATGTTCGACTGGCCGGAGCAGAGCCAGACCTCGCCGACGAGGACATCGGAGAAAGTACGAGAGGCATCGGAGGTCTTCACCTCGATGACGTGCGGACCGCCGGCAGGCAGCGCGGGGAGATCGAGGCGGAACTTGCCCTCCTCCGTGGCGGTGGTGGTGGCGCTTTTTCCGGCGATGGAGACGGTGACGGGCGATCCGGGGCGGGCGGTGCCCCACAGCGGGTTCGCGGTGTCGCGCTGGAGCACCATGTGATCGCTGAAGATGCGGGGCAGCCAGAGATCGGCGGGCAGGAGGTAGTTCGCGAGGTCGGTCTTGCGCAGGGCTCCGGCGAGGACGGAGGCATTGAGTTGCGCGCCCGCGGGATTCGGATGGGTGTGGTCCCCCTTGGCGAAGATCGCGGTGGTCTTTTCCTCGCCGAGCGCGTCGTAGCGGTCGGCGAGCAGGCCATTGAAGTCGATGAAGGAAGCGCCGGCTTGCTCGGCGGTCTGCTTGGCCCACAGGCCGTAGTCATTCGTGCTGCGGCCGACGCGGCCGTCCTTCCACATGTTCCGCGGGATCAAGGAGAGCACGACCGGGGTGGCGCCCTTTGACTTGGTGTCGGCGACGTATTTCCGCAGGTACCAGCCGTAGCTGCGGACGGTCTCCGGCAGGCCATCGGTCTTGCGGACGATGTCCTCGGCTTCCTCGCCGATGCCCTTGATGGAGGCGCGGCAGCGGTCGTCATTGAGCGGGCCGCCGTCGTTGTGGCCGAACTGCATCACCACGTAATCGCCGGCCTTGAGGTTGGCCATGATCGCGTCCCAGCGTCCCTCGGTGAGGAAGGTGCGGCTGCTGCGGCCGCCGATGGCGCGGTTGACCACCTCGATCTTCGCCGGGTCGAAATGCGCGACCAGCGGGTCGCCCCAGCCCTTTTGGCCGGCGGTCTGATTGCGCACAGTCGAGTCGCCGATGATGTAGAGCGTCGGTTTCGCCCATGCCGCCACGGTCAGGCAGCACGCGACGAGGAGGCGCAATGGGATTCGCATGAGCAGGAAGATGCCCGCGGATCCGGCGGCTGTCGCGTTACCGATATGGGGTAAGGGAAGGGGTGTCGGGAAATCGCAAATGACTCGCAAGCCCTCTCCCAATCACCCATCGGATTGCCGCTTTTTGGGGGAAGGGGAGGTCGTCAAGGGCGACGGGCGGCCGCACTCGCAGATTGCGTCTCGGTCCTTGGGAAGACGCCGGCAGCAGACCGCATCGTGAGTCGCCGATTCGGATCCACGACGATGCGGCTCATGCCGCCAAAGTGCGACGGTCGTGGTCCGCCGCTCCATTGGAGAGCTTTACGCCTTTTCCAGCGTCTCATGCACCGTCGCGGTCAGTTGGTCGTCGAGTTTGAGGGCGCGCGAGAGGCGGCGCAGGAACAGATGCTCGGAGGGTGTATCGACCTCGATGGCCGTCAGGGCGGCGCCGTAGATTTCGCTGGCTTCCTCCGGTCCGTTGGCGAGTCCGGCGATTTCCTCCACGGTGGGCGGGAGGTTCAGGGCGCTGGTCAGCCGCCCTTTTTCGGCGGGCTCCAAGGGCGAGGTGTCGATGGCATCCGCGAGTGCGGTCATTTCGACGCTGTCGATGGTGCCATCCGCGGCGGCCGCGGCGATCATGGCCAGCACCATCTTCATCGGCAGCTCGCCCGTGACCTTGACTTGGAAACTGGCAGTGGCGAGGTCGGCGGGAAGCGGCGGGGGAGTGTCAGCCGCGATCGTCACAGGCGCGTTGATCGCCTGGGATGGCACGGGGGGCGGGGAATCCTGACGGCTCTGTTGCCACTTTTGGTAGGCATAGTAGCCGACGCCGGCGATGGCTGCCATCCCTCCCACCTTGACCGCGTTCTTCTGGATCTTGTTGCGGGCCTTGCCGTTCATGAGCAGGGACACCAGGGCTCCGGACGCGGCGCCACCCAGCGCCCCTTGCGCACCGCCGGAACCTAACAGCCCGCTGAGGAGTGACTTGGGATCGCTTTTGGCGCTATTCCCGCTTTTTGAATTGACGGAGATGGAATTGCTGAGACTGGAGAACAAGGATTCAAGAGACATGGTCAGATGGGGCGAAATGGCGTGGTACTGACCCTTCGATGGGGGCCGTCAAATGGTCGAGTGGAAAGACGGTTGCGCTTTCAATCCTCGTCGCGGTCTTCGGTCTGGCGGAGGACTTTGCCGTCAGTGGAGACGATGACGTCGAGATCGGCTTGGCCGTGGCGCTCAATGTCGGCGTCGTAGCTGACGGTGTTGCCCTCGGTGATCTTGTCGAGATCGTCGACGCGGCCGCCGAGACCCCGGAGCGCGGTGCGGACGGCTTCCGGGGCAGCGGCGAGGCGGATGTCCTCGGTGGTTTTCACGAGGCTGCCCTCGGCTGAGACGTAGAGATTCAGGTCGTAGCCGCCCTTGAGATCGATGTCGGCGATGTAGATGGTCTTTCCCTGGCGCTCGATCATTTCGACCTCCTCGATCTTCCCGTCGCGGGAGTTCGTCTGGATGGTCTGGCGGACGGGCTCCGGGCAGTCGGCGAGGCGGATGTCACGCGCGGCGGCGGGAGCGATGAGTGCGATGGCGGCGAGGATGCGGATGGATGTCGTGTTCATAGGTCTCGGTTTGATTTCGGGCAGCGGGATCGCCGCCGGACGCGAGACCAAGAACACCCGAAGATGACCGCGAGATGACGAAGAGGGAGGAAATGAGGTGATATGGAGCGCGGGGGACCGTTCTGCGCTGTCACCAGTGCGCCTACGGGGGGCGGAGAATCACCAATCATGGATCCTCAATCACCAAGTGGAGTGACTCGCCCATTCACCATTCGGCCTCGGCAGAAGGAACGATCCTGCCGGCTTGAAAATGCGTGGATTCACCCCTATGACGGGTGAGCCAATTCAACTTTGGCCGTAAGGAATGATCTCGAAGCGAAACGCAAGGAATGCAACCATTGGGGGCATTGTCTTCCGCTACAAGGTCTCGACGACACCGAAGAGCAGGGGTGTTTACGACCTGAACATCACAGTCCAGAGTGTAGCTGACAATGGGAGGAAGCTGATTGTGGTTGGCCTGATCCAGAAGGACCCGTGGATCCGGCCCCTTCTTTCTCCTTTGGTTCATTGGGAATGCCCGACTGTTACCCGCCACGAAATTGAGTGGCTTGTTCGGGAGGCAATTGGCGGCGGGTGGGATTTCTCCACCAAAGGCGCGGACTTCGTCCTTGAGGCCTCAAACGAGATCTTCCGATGCGGTTTTTTGGCGGCGCAGGTTGGGAGGACTGGTGAGCCACGAAGGTGAGATCGTGGGGTGGCGGGCGAGCCGGTTTGATCGGGGGGCTGGTACCGTATCGGGCCCCTACAGGGCGCCTTGGTTTGCTGCTGCCTGACCTGGGGGCGGTGGTGCGGGGCAGCTCACCAGATGCGCTTCACGCCGTAGGCGTCGAAGACCTCGTCGGAGCTGATGATGGTGAGCTGCTCTTCCTGTGCTTGGGCGACGAGCATGCGGTCGAAGGGGTCCTTGTGGTGAAACGGCAGATCCTGGATACGGCGGCAGTGGGCGGGACGGATCGGGAGTTCGGTTACGGCGAAGCGAACAAACATCTCTGTTAGCAAAAGATCCCAACGCTCGGGCACTCGGAAATCGGAATAACCACTGCCACCCATCTTCACGCCGATCTCCCAAAGATTGACCGGCGACCAGCAGAGCCTCCTGGTTTCCTCAAGAGCCTGCAAGGCACTCTTGGAGAGACGTGGATCGCCGAAGAACCACCAGAGCAGCGTAGGGGTGTCCAAGAGGCAGCTCATCCGTTGCTTTTATTCGCCTCCTAGTCCTTCTCCCACGCGTAGAATTCCTCCTCGATCTCCTTGTCCAAGGCCGGGTTATTGGTGAGGAACTCGAGTAGTTCATCGGACATGTCTCCCTTGAGACAGCCGAGAGCCCTTTTTCGGTTGGGCGGCGCGGGATCCGCGGCCACCAGCTTCACCACCGGCTTGTCCCGCCGGGCGATGATCACTTCCTCGCCCCGCTCGACCGCGGCGATCAGCTTGGAAAGCTGGGTCTTGGCCTCGTGGATGGTGACTTGCATAATGGGAAGTTAGCTAAGTTGGTCAGGAAGGTCAAATGCGGGGAAGGAGGAAGCGGCCCATTCCCGTATCGCGCCCCGAAAGGGCGCCATGGTTTGCCGTTGCCGGTCCCAGGGCGGCACTTCGTTTGCCTTGGGCTGAGGGATGGCGCCCCGTTGGGGCTGGGGAGACCGTAGAGCTTTCTTCGGCGCGCTCGTGAGAACGCGAGAGCAGAGAAGGGAAGCGGAGCGCACGGACCGTTCCGCGCTGTCACCAGCGCGCCTACGGAAGACAAAAGAAAAGCGCGGTGCCCTTCCGGGAACCGCGCTTTTGGGAAATTTTCTATTCTCGCCGGGGCGATCAGCCTTCCGATTCCTCTACGCCGTTGGCTTCGACGTTGATGGTGAGGATGGTCGTGACTTCCGGGTGGACGCGGACGATGACGTCGCTCTTGCCGGACTTCTTGATCGGCTTCTCCAGCTCGATGGCGTGGCGATCGATCTTGATGCCAGCGGCTTCGAGTTCCTTGTGGATGTCGAGCGAGGTGACGGAGCCGAAGGCCTTGCCACCCTGGCCGAGTTCGAGCGTGAACTTCGGACGGAGCTTGGAGATCTTGGTGGCGAGTTCCTTGGCACCTTCGAGCTCGACAGCTTCGCGCTGGGCGCGGGCGGCCTTGAGGTTCTCGACGTGGCGGAGGTTCGTGCGGGTCGCTTCGTAGGCCTTGCCCTGAGGGATCAGGAAGTTACGGGCGTAACCGGCACGCACTTTGACGACATCAGCCTCGGCACCGAGACCTTCGATTTTTTCTTTGAGAATGACTTGAGCGTTGGCCATGAGCGTCGCGGGTCGTTTGTTGGGGCGGCGGAGGTAGGCGTTTGGGAATGCGGAGTCAAGGGGAGAAACCCAGTTTCCGGGCAAAAGGCGGGGCAGGCACCTGAAAATCAAGCTCCAGAGCTGGAATAGGGCCGCTTTTCCGAAGACTGGAATGGGCCGGGCACCTGTGATGCCAGCGGGCTGCAGCTTGCCACCAGCGACCGGGATGGCTAGTTCTGCGGCATGTTCCGCATTCATTTCGAGCAGGTTGGAGGGCCGGATGGCGAGGCGGCTCGCATCGACTTCCCGCTCGAAGCCGGGGAATCGGTCACCGTCGGCGATTTGATTCGCCGGGCGGTGGTGCGGGAGATCGAGGTCCGGGAGTTAAAAGTGGGAAAAGCCGGGATCCAGGCCAGGCAGAATGAGGCGCTGGATGGGTTTCGCCGTGGCCTATTCGCGGTTCTCGTGGAAGGAGAGCCCTTGGAGGATCTGGAGCAATGGGTGCCTGCTGACGCGCGAGACATCACCTTTATCCGGGTGTTGCCGCTGGTGGGTGGATGACATTGGCTCGGGGTCGCTGACGCAATGAGCACGCCGCTTGAAGAGTTTCGCAGCTACTGGGCTGACCGACCACTGGGCTACCACTTCGACGTGGTGCGTTACTCCAAGCAGGCCGAGTTCCTCGATTGGGTGCAGAGCGAGCGGGCTGCGCGACCGATGGCCGAACGGCGAGGCGAAGACGGTCCATGGCGGATCGCCCGCGAGGTGATCGAGGCCCAGCTCCGTGTGGATTTGCCCTGTGCCTACGTCCATGACGGGCCATTCTGGCTGGAACTGGCGGAATGCGGCGGTTGTCTGGATGACGAGTGGTTCGGGCGCGTAGTCGACTGCTGCCGCGGCAATCTGGGCGACCTGATGTTGAGCGGAGCGGATCGGGAGGCCCTGTATGAACTTCGTGCTGGAGCAATTTCGTCCGGGCTGGAGCTGGAAAAGCTCGAGGTGAAGGAGGCCTTGGACGCGAGGCTCAGGAGGAAGATCGCCCTCGCCTTGGAAACCATGGACGAGGCCGCCTGCGGACTCTTGCGCGCTGTGCCCTTCACTGGGATCGAATGGCTCGTTCAGGCCTGCCGGTGCGCCGCGGCGCTGGCGAGTCCCCCGCAGTCATCGCAAAAGAACCCGCTGCTGCATTTGCGGCGCGCAGCCGTCGCGAAGCTCGCATCATCGGCTCTCGAACCGGACGAGGTGGCTTGCCTGCCCAAGCTCCTGGAGGGCTTCGACTCGAAGGCTCTCGTTCTGGTCGTGGAGCATTCGAAGGAAGGAGGTCCCGCCATCCGCCGACTGCTGGAGAAGAAGCCGGGCTTCAAGGAGCTGCTGGTGCTTCAAGATCATCTCCGCGAGGGAATGCCCGGAGAACGGCGGGTCGAATATGTCGAGAACCCGCCGGAGTCTGGAGAGTTCGAGGTTCACGAACTCCAACAGCTCATGGATGAGGTTCCGGCCGAACTTGTCGAGTGGTTCTGTGAGTCTCTTGCCACCGCGGAAGAGGCGATGGTGCTGAATGCCGTGAAGGGGACCAACCGGGCCAGGCTCGATGCGGCGCTCAAGCGCCACGGGCAGATGGCGCTCAAGGCTTACTCCCTGCTTCCCCTGCCGGCCGATGGGCCGTCACGCGAGGCGGAGGTGCAGCGGCGATACGTCCAGATCGACGAGTTCTTGAAGGGCTCGAAGCGGTTCGGGTCCGAACGTCAGGCGAACAACCGGATTTGCGGGGAGGTCGCGCTGCAAAACCTCGCCCGGCATGCCGGCTACCACGATGCCGACGAGTTGTTCTTCGACATCGAATCAAAATCCGCCGCCGGTGCCGGCCTGTCGTTCGAAGAGGACGGCTGCCGGGCTTTCCTGGAGTTCGATTGCGCCGGGCCATCGCTGGCGATCGAGAAGTGGGGGAAAGCGCTGAAGTCCGTGCCGGCTGCGATGAAGAAGTCGCCCGCATTCAAGGAGCTGAAAGCGACGCGCGACCTGCTGAAGGATCAGGGCCGCCGCTTCCGCCGCGCCTTGGAAATCCGGATGACCAGCGGTGCCTCGTTCGAGCGCCGCCACTTCGACGCGCTATGGCGCGCGCCTTTGCTTCGCGGCCTGATTTCCTCACTGGTCTTTCTCCGTGCGGATGGGCAATGCGGCCTCCCGGGCGAGGACGGCGAATCGCTCGTCACCGTGGACGGCAGGCGGATTTCCTTGGGAGATGGACCGCTCATCATCGCTCATGCCATCCACCTTGAACACAACGGCGGGTTAGCGGCGTGGCGGAACCTCTGTTTCGCGACCGGGCTGGTGCAGGCGATCAAGCAGGTGTTCCGCGAGTTCTATGTCGTGACCTCGGCGGAGGAGGCCACCTCGCCGGAATCCTTTCGATTCGCCGGCCACCGGGTCGCGTCGTCGCCGTTAGGAGGCATGCTGAAGAACCGCGGTTGGACCACCAAGGGCATCAGTCATGAACCGGAACCGAAGAAGCATTTCCGATCGCTCGGCGTGATTGCGAAGCTGTGTCTGGAGGAATGTGGTTACTACCTCGCGGAGACCGAAAGCGTCGTCACCGGGGCGGTGTCTTTCCTCGCGCTGGACGGTCGGCTTCTCGACTTGGATGAGGTCCCGGCCACGATCTTTTCCGAGGTCATGCGTGACCTCGACCTGTTCGTGTCGGTGGCACACACCGTCGGCGGAGCGGGATCTCCCTCGGCGGAATTGATGGCTCAGCGCTTCGAACTGCTTCGCGGGCTCGTAGGAAGACTGAAGCTGCCAGGGGTGAGCCTCGACGGGCACTTCGCGCGAATCGAGGGCCAGCTGGCGACCTACCGTGTCCACCTTGCTTCCGGTGCGGTGTTTCTAGGTGAGGGTCGGCACCTGTGCATCGTGCCGGAGACGTCCTGGAAACAGCCCCCGGATCTCTATCTGCCATTCCTCGAGGAAGACGACCGGCGGATCGCGGAGATCTTTTCGAAGATCCTGATGCTGTCGAAGGACACGGCGATCAAGGATCCGCAGATCCTGTCGCAGATCGCTGCGGCGAAGGGCGGGATCAGGGAGTGATCTCCGCCGCCTTGGCGACGCGCAGCAGCGTCGATTCCGCCATGTGGGGGGCCAGAATCTGGAGGCCGACGGGGAGCTGGGTGCCGGAGTCGGACGCCACGGTGCCGGCGGGGACGGAGATGGCGCAGAGGCCGGCGAGATTCGGGCCGAGGGTGAAGATGTCGGAGAGGTATTCGTGGAGGGGATCGTCCGCGAATTCGCCAATTTTGCGCGCCGGGGAGGGGGCGACCGGGGTGAGGATGGCGTCAACCTGCTGGAAGGCGTCCTCGAAGTCGCGCCGGATCAGGGTGCGGACCTTTTGGGCGCGGGTGTAGTAGGCGTCGTAGTAGCCGGAGGAGAGGACGTAGGTGCCGAGGATGATGCGGCGCTTCACCTCCGGGCCGAAGCCGTCCTCGCGGGAACGCTTGTAGAGATCGAGCAGGTCCGCGGGATTCGCGGCGCGCTGGCCGTAGCGGATGCCATCGAAGCGGGAGAGATTCGACGACGCCTCGGCGGGGGCGATGATGTAATAGGTGGCGACGGCGTGCTCGGTGTGCGGCAGGGAAATCTCGACGATTTCCGCGCCAGCGGCTTCCAGGCGCTTCACGGCGGCCTCGACGCGGGCGCGGACTTCCGGGTCGATGCCCTCGCCGAAGTATTCCTTCGGGATGCCCAACTTCATGCCGGCCACGCCCTTGGCGAGGTCGGCTGAGTAATCCGGCACCGGGACATTCAGGCAGGTCGAGTCGCGGTGGTCCGGGCCGGCGATTGCCTGGAGCAGCAGCGCGGCGTCCGCGACCGACTTGGTCATCGGGCCGATCTGGTCGAGCGAGGAGGCGAAGGCGACGAGGCCGTAGCGGGAAACGCGGCCGTAGGAGGGCTTCAGGCCGACGACGCCGCAATGCGATGCCGGCTGGCGGATCGAGCCGCCAGTGTCCGAGCCGAGCGCGGCGATGGCGAGATCCGCGGCCACTGCCGCAGCCGAGCCCCCGGACGAACCGCCGGGAATTCGGGACGTGTCGTGAGGATTCCGCGTGACCTGCAGTGCCGAGTTTTCGGTCGCGGAGCCCATCGCGAATTCATCGAGGTTCGTGCGGCCGAAGAGGACCGCGCCGGCCTCCCGCAGTCGGCCGGTGACGTGGGCGTCGTAGGGCGAGGTGTAGCCGTTCGCGAGGAACTTGGAGCCGCAGGTGCAGGGCTGGCCGAGGACGTTGATATTGTCCTTCAGCGCGATCGGGATGCCGCCGAGTGGCTTGGAAAGATCGGCCGCCGCGGCTTGGGCGCGGGCGTCATCGAGATTCGTGGAGAGGTAAGCGCCGATCTCGCCATTGCGGGCGGAGATGCTGGCGGCCAGCGCATCGACGATATCGACGGCGGTGATTTCACCGGCGACGAGCTGCTTGCGGAGGGCGGAAATGGAGGCCGAAGCGAGGGACATGGGAAGAAGTGCCGAGTGATCGGTGATCAGTGATCAGTGGAACAGCCCAGGAGTGGTGAAGGATGTAACCGCAGAGTCGCGGAGGTCGCGGAGGGACGCTGAGAAGAAAAAGAAGGAAGCGGAAATCGGCTGGGATCGAGGATCGAGGGGCAATTTTTTGTTCAAGCGTCGACGATGACCTTCGGCACGCGGATCTGGCCTTGGGCCTGGTCGGGGGCATTCGCCAGCACGGCTTCCGGGGGCAGGCTTTCGCGGGGCTCGTCCTCGCGCATCACGTCGTAGACGGGGGCGGGGTAGGAGGTGGGCTCGATGCCGGTGACATCGAGCGCCGCGAGGGATTCCGCATGGCCGAGGATGGCCTCGAGCTGCCGTTGGAAAACGGCGCATTCCTCCTCATTCAATTCGAGCCGGGCCAAGCCGGCGACATAGCGGACATCAATGTGCTCCGTGGCCATCGCGGGCGGATTGGAGAGGAAAGGTCCGGCGGGGGGAAGGGGAGATTTGGGATTTGAGATTTGAAATTGAGGATTTGAGATTGGGAGAGGAGGGCGGTCGATGGGTCACCGGCTTGCCAGGTCCCTCGTCTCCAATCGCTGGGACCGCCACATGCGCCAGGCGATCCAATTGAGCCAGGCGGCGAAACATGGAACCACAATGATGATATCGGGAATGGTGAAGTAGCGGACATCGGCATGTCTGCTCCTCCGCCAGTCATTGGTCAGTTCCGCCATGCTCCTGCGCTTCTTTTCCCGATGAAAGCTCCAGCCCGGAATCTTCGCGATGATCGCGGGCCGTCCCGCGACGAAGGCGGTGTGGCCATCCATACGACTCACCTGCCAAGCCGTATTTGGTCCTGCATGTGTCACCCTCGTGTCGGTTCCCAAGCTGTCCCACCACGCCCACGAAAGGAACCCGAGGACGAAGAGCCCGAGCCAGAAACTCTTCCAACGGTGAAACGGGCGGGGAAGCATGCGGCGGTTTCAATTCGTGGCAGACCCGCAGGCGAATGCAATTGCGGGGCGGGGCGAAGCGGGCGGGGACCGAGTTGTCGATGTGTCGACCACAGGTCGACACTCCTCAAGGGCTGCCGCCCGAGAGCGAGTCGTCCGCCCGACGTGAAATGTTAGATTGCAAGCCGCCGTGAGTTTCCCTCTGTGCGGCCCGTATCTCGCTCCGCTGTCCCCCGGCCGGAGGCGAATCCGGGCGATCACGCGCGCCATTCATTCCCTTTCCCGATCTCACTTTGTCTCATCTCATCTCGCTCCTTCCGATGACTTTCCGGTATATTTCCAAGTTCCTTTGGCTGCTCTCGCTGCTGCTTGCGTTGCCGGCGGCGGCATTCGAGGTCTTCCGGGCCGCGACACCGTCGATCGGCTCGATCTCCGATGAGCGGCCGGTGGCGGTGGGGCCGACGTGGGCCGCCTACGTAGAGACACTGACCCAGATCACGGTGATCGATACCGCCACGCGGGCTGTCATTCACACGATCCCGAGGCCGGCTGACAGAACCCCCATCCCGGGGCAGCCCGGCTGGGTCCGCAGCGTCACCATCTTCGGCCAGCAATTGATCACGGACGGCACCTATCTGGTCGCCCTGTCCGACTCCGCCCTCGAGCAACTCGCGCCGAATGGCGCCGTCCTCCAGACGAAGAAAAACTTCACCGTGCATGCGTGGAAGATGCCAGGTGCCCAATCCATCGGCATCGTGGACATTGATGAATACCCGAGCGCAAATTCCGCCTTCCTCGGCGTGGGGAATGGTCGCATCAACTACTGGCGATCCCGCGTGCAAAACATCCGCCAGTGGAACGCGGAAACGCTGACGCCGCTGACCGGCATTCCCGTTCTCAGGGACTCCACGGACGTGGGCTCGGTCGCGATGAGCGGGAACGATCTCGTCTATGTCGGGCGGGATGCCTTGAGCATCAACCATCTCTATCACTTGAACCTGACCAGCGGTTCCGTGAACGAACTGCCGAAGCCGGCCGGCCTCGAGACCGGCTCGTTCCAGAATCTAGCTGTCAGCAGTGGTCACCTGCTGGCCCCTGGCGTCCGTTATCCCCCGGGAACGGCTACGCCGATGTTCCATTACAATCTCTCCACCCGGCAGGTGGTGGCGCAGACGGAGACTCCCGGTGGAAAGTCGACGCAGCCGTTTTTCGCGCCGGATGGGTCATGGCGCGCTGTTTCGGTGGGCTTCAATGGAGCCACCGCGGAGATGCGCTCGGGATCCGCGCCGACGGTTGCAGGCAGCGCGGTCTTTGAGTTGCCGCGCGGCTTTGACTCGACCGGCGTCATCCCTGATCCATTCGCCTACGCGCAGGGTCACCTGTGGTTCCGCGCCGGTGGCGTGCCCGATGGCACGGTCGCCTATCGCATTCCCGCAGCGGTCCAGCCGATCTCCCGGCTTGCGGGCCGCTGTCTGCCTGCGGATGAGTCGGACGGTCACCTGAAGGTGGTCTTCACCCTGGATCCGGTGGTGAACCGGGAGCTGGTTTTGCAAGTCCGCACCCAGTCTGGCGCGGGCTCGGCCACCGCGGGCAGCGATTTCGAATCCTTCGATGGCGAGGTCACGATTCCCGCGGGTGCCAGCCAGGCCGCGTTGCAGCTTCCCCTGATCCAAGACTCGGTCGTCGAGGAAAACGAAACCCTAGTGGTCGAGATCACGAGTCATCCCGCCGATATCCTGGTGAGTGAGAAGGAGGTCCCCGGGATCATTGGCGGCTCGTCCTTCCACCGGCTGCCGCCGGTCGCGGGATGGCAGGATCTCCCGGCCCTTAGCGCCGTGGCGGTGCCGGACACCATCGCGCTGGCGGGTGACCGGCTCGTGCAGACGAATCGCGGCCACAGTGGCCCCACCGGCGCCGTGCCGTCCGTGCTGACCCGGCCGCTCGAGGGAGGAGAGTGGACTCCTTCCACGGCCTTCGCTGCCGCTCCTTTCGACTCCTACGGGATCTCGACGAATGGCAGCGGGCTGGCGCTCGTCGCCTCGCCCAGTGCCGTGCGGCTCTTCGATCCCGCCACGGATACGCTACTCTACCAGACTCCGGGATCGCCGGGCCTCGTACCGAATGTGCTCATGGGAGACACCCATTTCATGGTGGGTGCCCCGTACGTCACCGAGTATTCGCTCACTCCTCCCTACGCCTCCCGCCGGCCCGTCGCCAGCCTCTCCGGGAACCTCACCGGCAGCGCGGTGTATGCGAATGAGGTGCTGATCGGGCACTTCCTCGGCCTGCCCGGTGGTGGCTTGCACAAGATCTCCCGCGCTAATCAGGCCGACCTTGGCCAATTCATTCCAGGCTCGGCGTGGTATCCCACCCACATGGCGGCTAGTGGCAACTTCTTTGCTGGCAGCGGCATCAGGGGTGTCTGGTTCCGACGCGTGGATGAGCCCGGCCGGCTGATCCGCGTGCGACCGGCGAATGGCCCCTTCTCCCTGAGGATCCGCGAGCTGCGCATCACCGGGAACCGCCTCTGGGTGACGGAGGCGTTGGACGAGGACGTGCCCTCGATCCGCGTCTTCGAAATGCCCTCCGGCCTTGAAACCGGAAGGCTGC
The DNA here is from genome assembly GCF_025950235.1 of Luteolibacter arcticus. NCBI lineage: Bacteria > Pseudomonadati > Verrucomicrobiota > Verrucomicrobiia > Verrucomicrobiales > Verrucomicrobiaceae > Neoluteolibacter > Neoluteolibacter arcticus. The sequence goes on from NZ_JAPDDT010000011.1 coordinate 39,728, forward strand.
TCGGGGATGGAGGCGACGGGGACGCCAACTTCAGTCCCTACCTGCCGGAAGGGATCGCGCCGCTGGGCCGGGAGCCTTCATCCGGCGATCAGAATGATCTCGAGGACCTCTCCTTCGGCGGGAAAGACATCGTCGCCGCCATCCGCTGGCCTGAACTCGGCTCGAACCATCTGGTCGCCGCCCGCTTCGTCCAGGAAGCCGGGCTGCCGGGCATCGTGGATTCCGCTCCGATCCGCGAGGATGCCGGTGACATGATGCTCACCCTGAGCGAGGCCGCGCCGTGGCCGCTGACCATCACCACCCGCGCCGTCGCGGCGCTCCACAATCAGGCGGCGGACTGGAGCGGCTCCGGCAATACCGTCGTGATCCCGGCGGGAACGACCACCTTCTCGCCCGGCGTGCGGCCCTTCAATGACAAGCTCCCGGAGGGCAACGTGGCTTCCCCGCTGGAACTGACCATCACCGGCAATGGCCTCACCCGCACCTCGCGCATCGCCATGCAGGTGGAGGACGATGACCAAATGCCGCTGGCCGATGTGCCCCACACGCTCCATGGCTTCGGCCGCGGCATTGCTCCGGTAGCCGGCGAGTGGGCCTATCGTGCGGACTCGGCGGATGAGAATCTCGTCGCATGGACCGGCAGCGCTGCCTTCACCCATGGCTCGCCCTTCGGCACGAGTGGCAGCCGCGCCTTTGGGAATGCGATGGCGGGGACGGGAACCTGGCTCGCGGTGGCCCACGATGCCTGGGGCGGCACTGCCAAGGGCGCGAAGCCCTCGCAGATCCAGATCTATCAGCCCGCCACGCGCGGTAAGACGCCGGTCCGCGTGCTGAAGGGGATGAAGTATTTCAACGGCTTTGGTGAGACGCTGTTTGCCCGCGACACCACGCTGTGGGTCGGCGCGCCCGGCTCCAGCCTCATCTCGCCGAAGCCGAAGAAGACCGCTGGCATGGTGCTGCAGTACGACCTGCCCACCGGCAAGAAGCGCCGCACCTTCAAGGCACCGAAGACGCATGCCATCGGCTTCGGATCCAGCATCACCGCCAATGCCACCTCGGTCTGGATCGGCTCGCCCGTCTCCGGCGGCGCGGTCTTCCAATACGACCGGGCGAAGGGGAAGCTGCTGCGCACCCTGGTGAACCCCGCGAGCGGCGCGGAGCAAATCTTTGGCACCACCATTGAAGCCAACGCGCGCACGCTGGCCGCGAATTCGACGTATCCCAATACGCTGCCCCAGCCGCTCCGCGGCTACTCCGCCGCCACCGGCGTGCTCCAGTGGCAGCTCCATCCGCCAGCAGGCCGTCACATCGGCAGCTTCACCCTCATCGGCGAGGATCTGCTGGTCACTGGCGGTGACTCGCTGATCTTCTTTTATCTCCCGCCGACGGGTGCGCCGGAGCTGTTAGTGGAAGTCCTGATGCCCGGCGGAGCCGACGATGAGATCGTCGAACTCAAGGCCGCCTCCGGAGAACTCGCCCTCCGCTGCACCCGGAACGGCCACTCCATCGAAGACGGCTTGGTTCTCACTCTCGCGGGAGTTCCCAAGCTCGCTCCCTATCTCCCGGGCGCTCTCGCTGCGACCGCCATGGCCCGCGTTGAAGCTGTCGAATCCACCGCCGCAACACCGCCTGCGCTGACGCTCGGCCAGACGCTGGGAGGTGCGTGGCAGCTCAACCTTCCCGCCGCTGCGAGCGGCACCAGCGTGGAGTTTTCCACGGATCTCACGCAATGGCATTCCCTCGCCACGGCGGGCTCCGAGGGTTCATGGCAGCTTGTTCCCGGGACGGGTGCTGGCACTACGCTCGAAGGGGCGAGCCTGATTGATCGTGTGTCGCTGCGGGTTCCGCCGAACCACTCGCGCCTGTTCTTCCGGCTTCACACGCCGTGAGGTGGCGGGAGAGTTATAGGTAGTCGCGGAGAGTCAGCCTCCTTGCCTCCCATCTATCTTGATTCGTGCCGTCGCGGAATTGACGGCACGAAGGATTCCCGAGAGGCTGGATGGCATGAAATGGGATCGTGGTTTCATCCGGCGATGGAGCGGGTTGGCGATGGCATTTGCCGGCATGGCGTTCGCGGCAATCGTGCAGGCAGAAGAGAAGAAGGATGACGCCGTGCTGCTGCCGACCGAGGTGCGCGAATGGACGTCCGCCGATGGCCGTAAGACGAAGAGCAAGTTGCTCGCGGTGGATCACGAGAAGAAGACGGTGACGCTCGAGTCCGATGCCGGGAAGAAATCCGAAGGGCTGCCCTTCGCGAAATTCAGCGCGGCGGACCAGGCTTTCTTCTCACGCTGCAAGACCCAGGTCGCGGGGCAGGGGGACGATGGCCGGATCGTGCAGGTGGACGATGAGGATCCGGAGATGAAGCGCGCGATCGACGAGGCGGTGAAGACCTTCCCTGCGGCGTGGAAGGAGATCGAGAAGGACCTGCGCCGGCCGATTCCGGCGCTCGACATGGTGATGGTGAAGGCGGCCTTCCGCGACCCGGGCGAGGCGGGCAAGAATGCCGAGCTGATGTGGGTGCAGGACTTCAGCTTCGACGGCAAGACGATCACGGGAGAACTCGCCAATCAGCCGAATCGCCTGAAGTCGGTGAAGATGGGCAGAAGGTCAGCGTCCCTCTGGCCGATCTGCGGGACTGGATCTATTTCACCGGGGAGAAGGTGAACGGCGGATTCACCGAGAAGCTCATCCACAAGCGGATGTCACCCGCGGAGAGGAAGGAACACAACGAGGGGACCGGGGTGAATTGGGATGAAGCGTGAGGGGCCTGGATTGTTTCATCGTCCGCTCTACCGCTGGAAGAGCTTTTGGCTCGGCGTGCTGGTGCTGGCCTTCCTGAGCTGGGCGTGGGTGAGGTCGATGTCGCATCTGGACATCGTTTCGATGCTCTCTTCGTCGGCCACCGAGGCGGTTGCTTTCCGGTCCCACCGCGGCCTGATGAGTCTCCAAGCGACCGGGCCGAGGCATTTCCTCCTCCCGAAGGATCCGCATCTTTACAGGGCTTCCTTTCCCACCGCGTTGGATCCGAAGTGGTTCGCCCCGCCCGCGTCTTTCGTGAAGCCGGGGAGTCCGGGTGAATGGACTCTCTCCGTTGCTTACTGGTTGCTCGTGCTGCTCTTCCTTGTCCCTTGGACGGTCTTTCTTGTCTGGCGAGGTTGCCGGATGAAACGACTTGCGAGGGAGGCGGCAGATCCAGCATGGGACGTTGGGCATTGAACCTCGTGGCGAACGATATTGTTGGCGCTGACAATCGTTGGGCACTTTTCTGCCTTTCTTTTTCCTGTCCCCGCGCATTCACATCTGAATCCATGAAGATGTTCCTCTGGTCGATCCTGGTTTCATTGGCATTGGCTTGCCACGCGGCTGGCTGGATTCATGTGGAACCTGCCGATCACGCCAAGCAGCTCGCTTCCTCGGACTTCGCTGGGATCGTCGAGGTGACGAGCCTTGCCGATACCGGAAGGAAGAAGGTGATGTTTGGCAACGAGGTGGCGTTTCGCGAGGTGAAGGTCACCTTGAAGGTTCTCTCACCGTTCAAAGGAGGGAAAGACGGCCAGCTTGATTGCATGATCTACCGGAGGCCGACCGACGATGAATTGATCGCCGATGGGATGCCGCGCAAAGACGTCTTGAATGCGTCCTTGAACCTCGCGACCGACGAGAGCCTGCATTTGTTCCTGGTCGCGATCCGGCGAAACGAACGCCTGATGGCCTACCTGGTGAAGTCCGGAGACACGTTCGTTCCGGTGACCGGTGACGAGAAGGCGAGCCAGTCCCTGCATCGCTTGGAAATGGCAAACCAGCTCAGCGTGCCGGAGGCGGGTGAAGAGAAGCCCGGCCCGGTAGAGAGATGAGGAGAGGGGACACTCTTGTCCTCTTCGGGAGAGCGACGACAGGAATGTCACCCCTCAAGGAACTCGCGAGGAGTCGATTCCTTCCAGAGCATGTTGTGAGATTTCGTAGCCGCTGATTCGCGACGACGGCTCCAGCGTTTCGAGCGACCTGGAAGTTTGAAGTGAACCGCGAAATCACGCGAAAAGACGCTAAATCTAAAGGCAGGAGAAGATCTCCATTCTAACAATTTTCGCGTCTTTTCGCGTTCTTTCGCGGTTCAATTTCTTCGTCCGAACCCGGCTTGGGTGGCTACGTTTTCAAAGCAAAGCGCTTTAGTCGGTTCCTTCCCGTTTTTCCATATCCGTCACCCACCAGCGGAAGCGGGCTTTGAGTTCTTCGGAGCGAGAGCTCGCCTCGAGCGCCTTCATCGTTTCCATATCCTTGGTTTCTCTCAGCCGGGAGCCGATGATCGAGGTCACTCGCCCGTCGGGATCGGGTGGGATCGCTTCCAGGAAGGCGACCATAGCAGGGGCGTCGGCCGGGGAGAGCGATGCAGTTTGGAAAATGGATTCGGCGACTTGCTGTTGCAGTGGTCCCTCTGGAACGAGGCGATAAAGCTCGGCGATGGTTTCGAAGGGGCGCTTCGAGATCTCGTTCCGGAACATGATCTGGATGTGCTTGGCCGCCCACCTTTCGTCGCAGGCGGAAAGTGCCAGGCCGATCCTGAGCGGATAGGGCGTCCGCTTGGAATTGATCAACTTCTCCGCTTCGATCCGGAGATCATCGGGGACGGGCTGATGTTGGCTCCGCAGATCGGAGAGTTCGACGAGAAGTTTCCGGGCGGTGTCTTCTTCGGAGCTGGTTTGCGGAGTCGCGGGGCGGACGACCGGTGGTGTCTTGAGGCCGGGCTCTGCCGTCTCATTCTCCGATGTGTTCCCAGCCTGCTTCAAGGTGACGATAAGAACGGTCGCGATCACCAGAAGCACTCCCGCCAAGGTCGCATGGAATCGTGATGGGGGAGTCATGGCGGGCGTTGCTGTCGCGATTCGTGGCAGAGCTCCGGAGGAATGCAATGGCGGTGGAGGGACATTGACGGCGTCGTGGATTCTCGGGACGCTGGATGGCGTGGGAATGGCGACGCAGATGAAAGGACGGCGGAGGCTTTTGGTGGCCTGCATTCACTCGTCGTAGTCCTCGTCGCCTAGGTTCCGATAGGAGGAGCATTGATCCGGGAACCGTTCGTTGAATCTTGTTCCAATGGCACACTTCGCGTCGGCGATGCTGCAGTTGGTCGCTTCACGAAGCAGACAAATGGCGGCAAGCACTTTACTGTGGGAGAGAAGCTCGTCGATTTGGTCGCTCAGCTCGGCAGGTATTGCGAACGGGGTCATGGAAGTGAGCGTTGGGAAATGAAGAAGCACGGAGCGAAGCAAGGTAGCGGAACGGCTGGGCCGTTCCGGCGGGGGCGGGGCTGGATTTGCGAGGCGATGGCTATTGGGCCATGGTGGCCGCACCCAGCCGGAAGGACGAAGTCCTTCCGCTACGAAGAGGAAAGAAAAAGCGCGGACGTTTCCGTCCGCGCTGTGTCGACAGAATGTCGACACCCCTTACTGGCCTTCGGCCTTTTTCTCGGGGTGGATGAGGACTTTTAGTGCGTGCTTCTGGCCGAGGTATTTGACGGCGATGTCGTGGAGTTCCTTGGCGGTGATGGAGGCGTAGTCGGCATCGCGGTTGCGGATGAGGTCGATGCGGGTGGGGTCTTCCTGCGACTGGGCGAGGACGGTGCCGAGCCAGTAGCTGTTGTCGCGCTTCATCTTCTCCATCGTGGCCTGCATGGGCTTGCGGGCGCGGTCGAGTTCGTCATCGGTGGTGCCGTTGCGGGCGAGCAGGTTGGCGATCTCGGTGGCGGTGTCGGCGAGCTTCTTGGTGTCCTCGGCCTTGCCGACGCACTCGGCGGCCATGTAGCCGTAGCCATCGAGGCCTTCGGAGCCGCTGGGGCCGGCATTCGGGCTGTAGGAAGCGCCGAGCTTCTCGCGGATCTCCTCGCGGAGGCGGTCGCTGAGGATCTCGCCGAGCAGGTTGAGGCGGCGGAAGAGCTTGGTGTTCCCGCGCAGGCCCTCGGTCTTCCAGATGACCATGGCGGTGCCTTGGGCGATCTTGCTGTCGTAGGTGAAGGTCTTCTCGGCGGCACCCTTCGGGAAGGTGATCTTGCGTGCGGCGGCGAGGTCGGGCTTCTTCTCGGTGCGGGCGGGCAGCGCGCCGAAGGTCTTGTACAAGAGAGGGAGCAGCGTGCTCTCGTCGTAGTCGCCGACGATGCTGAGCTCAAGGTAGTCCTTGGTGAGGGCGGGGGCGAGCCACTTGCGGACGTCATCGAGGGTGTAGCTGGCGAGCTTTGCCTCATCCGGCACGCCCCAGCGGGTGTCGGCTCCGTGGAGCCACGACTCCATCTCGGCCTGCGGGCCGGCGGGGGTGTGGCGGAGCTGTTGGAAGATCATCGGAATGGCCTTCTTGAACTGCGACAGCGCTTCCTCGCGATAGCCGGGGTCGGTGAGCTGGGCGCACATGAGCTGGAGCTGGAGTTCCAGATCCTCCGGCGTGGTCTTTCCGCCGAGGGTGAAGGCGTCGTCGCCGATTGCGAAGCTGGTGCCGACATTGCGGCCGGCGAGGATCTGCTGGAGATCATCCACCGAGTGCTTCCCGAGGCCGCCGGCGTCGAAGACGCTGCTGGCGAAGAAGTCCAGCCCCGGGGTGTCCTTCGGCTGGGTGAGCTTGCCGCTGCCGATGCGGGTGGTGAGGCGGATGGCTCCCTTTTCGAAATCGGTCTTCTTGAGGTTCACCCGCACGCCATTCGAGAGGACGAGCTGGGAGAAGCCGAGGTCCTCGACTTCCTTCCGCGACTTCAAGGTGCCTGCGGGGCCGAAGTCGGTGTAGCCGAAGGCCACCGCTGCCTTCTGCTCGGGGGCTTCGACGGGCTTGCTACGAGACTCCTCGTAGATGGCGAGCATGGTGGCGCGGGCATTGTCCGGCTCTTCCTTCGTGGTCAGCACGAGGTGCAGTCCCTGGTCCGCCCAGAACTCGCGGAAGGCCGCATGGCAGGTCTCCGCGGTGGCGGTATCCAGGCCTTTGAGCGCGATCTCCAGATCGGTCTCCGGCGTGGAGAAGACAGTGCCGTCATTGACCGAGCGGGCGATGCCGGTGGCGAGCGAGTCGGACTTGCGGGTCGGCTCGGTTTTCACGGCCTGCTGGTAGGCATTCAGGACGTTGGCCTTGGCCTCGGCGATCTCGGCATCGGTGAAGCCATATTCCAGCGCGCGGCGGAATTCCTGCTCCAGGATGGGCAGCGCCTCCTGCCAGCGATCGTCGGTGACGGTGACATCGAAGGAGCCGAGCTCGGCGTAGTTGAAGAGCTCGTCACGGCTGGCGCTGCCATTGGCGATGGCCGAGCCATCCTGCTTCGCGAGGCGCTCGAAGCGCCGGCCGATGGCGGTGTGGGCGAGGCCGAGCGGCAGCATGGAAAGCCGGCGGGTGGTGCTGTCCGGCACGCGGCTGAAGGGGCGCACGGAGACCAGCGAGAGATCGGTGGAGGCCACTTCCTTGTCCGAGAAGACGGCAGCCTGCAGGCCCTCGACCGGCTTGATCGGGCCGAGGTCGGGGTTCTTGCCGGGCTCGGTGGGATTTGTGAGGGAGGAGAAGCTGTCCTTGATGCGCTGCTCGATTTCATCCGGCTTCACATCGCCGACCACGACGAAGGTCATGCGCTCTGGCGTGTAGAAGCGGGTGTAGAGGTCCACGAACTTCTCGCGCGGGGCCTTCTGGATGACGTCCTCGGTGCCGATGGGGAAGCGCTTGGTGATCAGCGAGCCGGGCAGGAGCTCGGCGAACTGCTGCTCCATGAGGCGGTAGCCGACGGTGTCGCGGCTGGTCTTCTCGGAGAGGATCACGCCGCGCTCCTTGTCGATCTCGGCGGCATCGAGTTTCGCGCCATCGCCGAAGTCGCGCATGATGGTGAAGCCGAGCTTCATGAGCTCCTCGGAGGTCTCCGGGAGATCAAGCATGTAAACCGTTTCATCGAAGGAGGTGTAGGCATTCACGTGGGCACCGAAGGCGATGCCGAGGCGCTGCATCTTCGGGATGAGCTCCTCCGGGGTGAAATTCTTCGAGCCATTGAAGACCATGTGCTCCAGGAAGTGGGCGAGGCCGCGCTGGTCCTCCGCCTCCATGAGCGAGCCGGCGGAAATGTGCAGGCGCAGCGAGACGCGGCCCGGCGGCTCGGCATTCCGGTAGATGAGGTAGCGCATGCCATTCTCCAGCTTGCCGAAGCGGGCCTTCGGGTCGGCGGGGATGTCGCTCTGCTCCTGCGGCCAGGTTTTCGCGGCGGCCTCGGCGACCTGGGTGTCGGTCTTGACGGTGGTCGGCGGAGTCTCGGGCTCCGGCTTGGCGTCGCCTGCCGGCTTGGTGGAGTCGGCGGCGGACGCGGCCGGCGGGGCCGCGGGTGGGGGAGGCGGGGCTGGTTTCCGGATCAGGAAAATCGCCGCCACGGCGGCTAGGATCAGGCTGAGGATCAAGGGTGCCGGATTTCGCATGGATCGAAGCTGTGTTGGGCCTCCCATCCTTGGCAACGGCGAAAGCGGGGAAACCGGGGGCTGGCGGGCCGGAATTTTTTCGTAGAATCGGGATTGCAAAACCGTTTCCGTCGTGATGGTTTCGCGGCCCGCCGGTCCAAAGCCGGTGGGAAGCAGACAAAACGAAACGCGCGCGTGGCGGAATTGGTAGACGCGCTAGATTCAGGTTCTAGTGGGGGCAACCCCGTGGTGGTTCGAGTCCACTCGTGCGTATTGTTTTGAAACGGAACGAATCCCGAAGCTAAGAGGCTGCGGGATTTTTTTGTTAGGTCGGTGTGCCGGTGCCCTAATGGTGCACTTATTCGCCGACGGGCGTGGCGAGCGCAATCGAATGTCGCGCCGGGCGCAGTGTGGTTTGGAGGCAACTCCTTAGCTAGCCGTGCCTTGCTGCGCTGAGGGGATGGGCCGTCCTCGCCAAAATGGATGGATCACCTCGTCCTTCGAAGGTTGCTCTTATACTTGAGCGGCAGCGTGGGAGTCGCAGGTGTGGGATGGGGACTCGAACTTATTCCTGGGTTCGAATCCAAGGCCTCGAAATTTTTAGGATCAAACGGTTGCTGAAATCGGATTCCGTCGCCGGCCCGAATGTTGCCCGAATCACGGTTGTCGTGGTTAGTGGCAAGCGGCGTGGGGGGGCTCAAGGCTGGTCAGATAGCGCCTCTCCAACCTCGACCCTTTCGGTAATCCAAGTGTGGACGGCATGATGAACCAGAGAAACCGAAAAACCGTCTGCCGGCACACACCGGCAATCGTCATGATCTCAGCGACGCTTGATTGGTGAAGCGCGATGAGGCGCACGACGAGCAGGCGCTTGCGCGCCCAGTCGGCCTGGGGCTGTTGCCAAGCCTCTTCAATCCGGTCGACGAGTTCCTTTCCAAGGGCAGGTAGCTTCCGGGCCATCCGGAAGACTTCACCAAATCATCCCTTCATGGAAGTCTAAAAGCTAGGGGTCTTTGGTATTATTCGCCCGGAACCCTAGGATATTCAAGACTCGGCTACATCCCGCGATCGGGGGTAATTGTCTGGATTAGCTGCCTGGGCGTTTCGTTGCCCCCTTTTGTGGAATTAGGCGGCAGATTCTTTGGTATCCGCAAAATTAGCAGTTTTATGTTGTTTTGGTGACAAAAAGGCATATCCGGATCTTTGGAATCGTCGAAACCCAAGAATTTCGAGCCGTGTTTGGCTCGAAAGTGACATCGATGGTTAGCATCTGATTTTGCTGCCTCATGAAAACCTGTCGTAACCTCTTTATCCTCAGTGGTATCACGCTGAGCATTATCACCGGCTTTATCCTGTGGCCGCAGTTGGACATCCCGATTCAAACGGCGGCTCGGTCGGCGCCCGGTGGACAAAACCGTGAGATTAAGCGCCTCCAGAGATTTTCCGCGGTGGATACCGGGACGGCCGAGGTCGCTGGGGAGGCGCAACCGTTCTCCGCAACCGCGATAGCGCTGGAGCCCTTGCCCGTGCCAGATTTTGCAACGATCGATGCTTTCGACGGCTGGGTGGCCCGGTGGAAAGAAGCGACGCCCGGAGAGCGTGCGGCGATGACAGTTGAGGGAGCGCGGCTTGCCGCCGCACGCCGGCCGCAGTTCAAGGTGTTGATCGAGGTGGATCCGCGGCTGGCGTTGGAAAGGGCAGTACCACGCGTGGTGAGGCAGGATTTGCCGGAGGAAATCGTCGTCCAGTTGGAGGAGCCGGTGTCTGCCAAAGGTGATTTCAGCGTTTATGGCGGACGGCCGGCGCCGGGGACCCGGTATCGGGCCGACCAGCTCACGCTTCGCTATTTCGAGGCCGGGGGCGTCAACTTCAAGGCCCGTGTTTTCGGGGCCATCAAGAATCTCGGCTCACGTCCTGGAGTCCCCCTTCAAGGCGTTGCGATCGACCGTGAAATGGCGGTCGCCGAGAACGCCGTCCGTCGGCTCGAATCCGGCGAACGCATCCCCGCGGGCACGGTGGTGGAAGAAACCTGTCCGATCTCCGGCGAGACCAGCGCATCCGTCTCCGCTGGCGAGGAGGTCACCACGGAAGCGCCCGTCGTCGAGGTTGCCGGCCGGGTGCTGACATTCTGCGAAGACCCTCACGCCGCCGTGTTGGAAGAACAGTTCCGCAGTTGGCTGGAGGCCAGCGGTACCGGCGGTGCGGGCTTCTTCACCGATAATTTTCCCGGCACTGCTGCGCGGGCGATCGGCAACCTCCGCTGCCTCTACATCCGCGCGACCTATCAGGACCAGGTGGCAGCGCCGAACACCGAGGAGGAGGCTTACAACGACATGCGGAACAGTGCGCGCTTCTTCCTGGAAAACTCTTACGGCAAGCTGACCACCACCACCACGGTCACCTCGTTGGTCACGCTCCCGCAGACAATGGCGTGGTACAAGGCGAAGGATGCCGAGGTGGACGGCCTGGGCCTGGTCCACACGGACTCGCGGAACGCGGCACGCGCGCTTGGCTACGATTCCGATTTCTACGACTGCATCATCGTCCGTATCAATGGCGGGCCGCGCCTCGAAGGGTATTCGTGGGGCGGAGGCACGCCGGCCAACCGCGTGTGGATCACCTGGGGCGGCATGGATGTGATCAACCACGAGGCCGGGCATGCGTTTGGACGCAGCCACGCCAGGTTCTGGCAGACCGACGACGGAACTGGCTATGGCAACGGGACCAGCCAGGACTACGGGAATCCCTTCGACATCATGGGGGGCAGCGAGGGCTTCACCGCGCACTACAACACCATCAGCAAACGCGCTCTCGGCTGGCTCCCGCCCGAGTACATTCACGAGCCGAAGACCAGCGGCACCTATCGCCTCCACGCGTACGACCAGCCGCGGCTTGAAGAAGGAAAGCGCTACGCCCTGACGGTCGCTAAGGACAGCTTCCGCAAATACAATCTCGAGTATCATCCGGCCCGCGGCGGCCTGCTCACGGATTCCGCGCTGGTCCTCTACGACGGCGCGAGCGGCAACAACGCGGGTGACCTGCTCGATACCACGCCCGACACGCCCTATGTGGTCGGCGACAATGCCGGCAAGCTCGACGCCAGCATCGCTCTCGGCCGCACCTTCTCCGATCTGGAGGCGGACATGCATTTCACCGTGGTCGCGAGCAACGCAACCACGCCCTCATCGATCGATGTCGTGTATTTACGCGGGCCCTTTCCCGGCAACAGCGCGCCGGCGCTGGCTTTGAACACCACCGCCACCAACATCGCGGTCAACGGCAGCGTCACATTCACCGCGGTCGCGAATGATGCGGATGGCGACATGCTTGCCTACCATTGGGAGTTCGACGACGGCGTCAGCGCCGCGAACAGCAGCCAGATCACGCGCACCTTCGCCGCCGCGGCCCAGGTCACGGCCATGGTCACCGTTTCGGATATGAAAGGCGGCACCACCCGCCGGCACATGGTCATCAATGTCGGCGCCCATGGCAGGCAGACGGTTACCGGTAATATCACGCTGGCCGGTCAGCCGATGGCGAATGTCCGCGTCTCGATCACCAGCGGCAAGTTCGCCTACACCGATGCCGCCGGCAACTACGCGCTGGCCGGCGTGACCACCGGCAACCAGACGCTCACCGCGAAGTTCAACGGCCACACGCTGACGCCATCCGCCTTCGCGAATCCGCTCAACGTCGTCGCGGGCAACAACACCGCGAACTGGACCGCGGCTGCCAGTTCGGTCTTCGTCACGCTCGCCACGACCGCGGACGCGACTGAAGGCGGCGCGAACGGCACTTTCACGCTGACCCGCAGCGGCAGTACCGCCGCCGCCTTGGTCGTCCGCGTCTCGCCGGCGGGGGGAACCGCGGCGAAGCCCGCCGACTACGGCTTCGCGCCGGATTACACGAACGACGGCAACTATCGTACTTTCACCATTCCCGCCGGCCAAGCGTCGCTCGCCATCGCCGTGGCCGCGGTCAATGACGCGGCCCAGGAAGGGCCGGAAACGATCTCGCTCCAGCTCGCGTCGAACGGCAGCTACCTGTTGAACTCCGCGAGTTCCGCGGTGATGACCGTCAATGACAACGACACGGCGCTGCCGCAGGTCGCCGTGATCTCGAACGATCCCTACGCCACCGAGTTTCCCGCCGATACCGGCAGCTTCACCTTCACCCGTACCGGCTCCACCGCGGCGGCCTTGAACTTGGCCATGGGCTGGACCGGCACCGCGACCAGTGCTGCCGATTACGCCGCGCTGCCGGCGGTCGTTGCCATCCCAGCCGGCCAAGCGTCCTTCACGCTGGCTGTCGTCCCGCTGAATGACGTGGCGATCGAAGCGCCGGAAACCATCATCGCTACCATCAGCACCAACGCCGCCTACGTGCGCGATACCGCCCGCACCTCCGCCACGGTCACGCTTTCTGACGATGACGCGGCAGTGGTCACGGTCTCCGTTCCTGATGCCGCCGCTTCCGAGGCGGGTCCGGACTCCGGGTTGTTCCTGATCCACCGCAGTGGCAGCACGGTCGCTCCGTTGAAAGTGTATTACGGCGTTCACGGCACCGCGCACCACGGCACCGACTACGGCGCTTTGAATGGCGAGGTAATCATCCCCGCCGGCGCCAGCAGCGCCCCGGTGGTCATCGCGCCCAATGACGACGCGCACGCGGAACCCTCGGAATCGGTGATTCTGGCGGTGACCACCTTCAACAACGGCTACAGCCTCGGCCCGGTCTTCCAAGGCACACTGGCCATCTCCGACAATGCCGACCTGCCGGTGGTCAGCGTCCGCGTCGGTACGGTAGGGGTGGAGGGAGGTGTCAATCCGACCGTTACCTTTCGCGCCGTCGGCCGTGGCGCGGGAAATGTCGTCGTCAACTATGCCGTCAGCGGCACGGCGACTTCGGGAACGGATTTCCCCGCCTTGGCGGGAAGTGTTTCGATTCCCGTCAACGGGCCCAATGACGTGGCCGTCACCATCCCGATCACCAACGACGCGGTCGCCGAGCCGAGCGAGACCGTGGTGATCACCCTCACCCCGGGGGCTGCTTACCGGATCTACAATGACGCGTCCGCTGAGGCGATCATCCACGACAACGACAGTGGCGAGCGCGTGACGGTCTCGACTTGGAACCAGACGCCAGCCGAGTCCGGCGCCGTTCAGGGCAGCTACTATTTCTCCCGTACCGGCACGGCCGGAAATCTCACCGTGAACTACGCCACCGCGGGCACGGCGATCAACGGCACCGATTACGCGAATCTCACAGGCAGCGTGATCATTCCCGACGGCCAGAGCGGCGTGGACGTCGCGATGGTGCCGACCGATGACAACGCGTCCGAAGGGACTGAAACGGTGACCTTGACGGTGCTCGCCGGCGCCGGCTATGGCGCGGGCCGCCCGGCTTCCGCCACCTACGAAATCATCGACAGCGAAAGTCCGGCCCTCACCGTCGGCTTCCAGGCCGCACGCATGGACGTCAGCGAGACCGATGCCGCAGGTGAGTACCGCGATATCCCGGTGACGCTTTCCGCCGCTTCCGCCGACATCGTGACCGTACAATATGCTGCGGGCGCGGGAAGCGCTTCCGGCGACGACGTCGATTGGTCATTCGTCACGCCCGGAAATGTCCCGATCTCCAGCGGCACCCTGACCTTCGCGCCCGGAGTCACCGCGGGGAACATCCGCGTCCGGGTCAAGAACGACGGCTTGAGAGAGCCGGTGGAAACCGTCGCGCTGGTGCTCCGCGCGCCGCGTTTCGCCTCGCTCGGCAATGCCCGGCAGACGCTGCTGGTTTTCGATGATGAACCCTCCGCAGTGGTGTTGGAGGAGCGCTGGAACGGTGCCGCGGTTTACACCAACCAGTCGTGGAATGCCGCCACGCCGAACTACTTCGGCACGCTCTCGTCCCTCACTCCGGCAACGGATGTCGCGAGTGACTACTCGCGTCGGCTGATTGGCCAGATCGTCGCCCCGGTGACCGGCAACTACCAGTTCTGGATCGCGTCCGACGATGCCTCGCGCCTTTACCTGAGCACGACGTCTCTGGCGGCGAACAGGGTGCAGATCGCCAGTGTCGCCAACTGGACCAACTTCCAAGAGTGGACCAAGTATGTTTCGCAGGTTTCCGTTAATATCCCGCTGGTCGCGGGGCAGTCCTACTACGTGGAAGTCCAACATCAGGAAGGCGGCGGCACCGACCACGTTTCCGTGGCTTGGCAGGGGCCGGGATTCGCCCGCACGCCGGTCACCTTCGCCACACCGGAAAGCGCCATGCCGCGTTTTGTCCGGCTTGCCGCCGCGGCGACCAGCCGCAGCGAGGCGGAAGGTGGCGAGCCCTTGCTGATGGCGATGCTGGACCGGCCGGCCGGGAGTACGCCGGTCACCGTGGATTTCACTGTTGGCGGTACCGCGACCGCGGGCAGCGACTTCACGCTGGCCCCCGGCACGCTGGTCTTCGCCGCGGGCGAGCAAGTAAAGCACTTGCCGCTTGCGATCCTCGCAGACTCGTCCGGCGAAGCCCCGGAGGCCATCGTTGTTTCGTTGGCCAATCCGACCGGAGCCTCGCTCACGTCGCCGGCGACCCATGTCGTCACCGTGCTCGACGCCGAAGCGCCGGCGGTGGGGACGCAGTACGTCACGGCGAGTTCCTCGATGGGTGCCGGCACGGTGGTCGCCACCGCGGGCGCGACCCCTGCCGCGGGCCGCATGGTCACGGGCTGGTCCATCGTCGCCGGAAATACCGGAGGCGCTTTCGCCATCAACGCGGCGGGTCAGATTTCACTGGCCCTTCCCGCCGCGCTGCCAAATCCCGGCGGCGTCGTGCTCGTGGTCCGCGCCATCGACGACGCGGGCTCGCCGGGCGACGGCCTCGTCCACATCGCGTGCAATGCCGCGCAAGGCGTGGTTGAACAGCGTTGGAACGGCCGATCCGTCTTTGACTTCGAAATGTGGGACGGCACGCCTTCCTTTTCCGGCGCGCTCGCCACGTTCACCAGCGGCCTAGGGGTCGCAGACAACTACTCGCGCCGCCTCACCGGCTATCTCAAGCCGGAGGTCAGCGGGGATTACACTTTCTGGGTGGCCGGTGACGACGACTGCCGCCTCAACCTCAGCAGCGATTCCTCGCCGCTGAACAAGTCCAGGATCTGCGGTGTCAGCGGCTCCACGAACTTTCAGAGTTGGGATCTCCAAACCGGCCAGAAATCCGGGGTCATCACGCTGCAGGCAGGCAAGGTGTACTGGCTCGAAGCCCATCAGAGGGAAGGCGGCGGCGGCGACCATGTCTCGGTCGCGTGGCAAGGCCCGGGCATCGCCCGTCAGGCGATTCCCGCCGCGGTGATCTTCCCGAACGTCGCGGGTCTGGATTTCGACAGCCCGCCGCGGCCGCCCACCATCGTGCTCACCTCGCCCGCCAGCGGCGCGGCATTCGAAACGGTGGACGACATCGCCCTGACCGCGAACATCGCCGGCGGGTCGCCCGCCGTCACCGCCGTCGAATTCTACCGCGGCTCCACTTTGATCGGATCCGACGCCAGCGCGCCTTACGCCGTGACGTGGACAAACCCGATCGCGGGAAATCACGCGCTCACTGCCAAGGCAATCTTCAGCGGTGGCGGCGCGAGCTCGTCCGCGGCCACGGTTACCGTCACCAACTCCGATCCCGCTGCCGACCCGGATGGCGATGGCTTCACGACCGGCTTGGAACTCGCGCTCGGAACGGATCCGCAAAGTTCCGCGTCCCAGCCGCCGGCGATCTACGCGGCTCTTCGCGCGTGGTGGAAATTCAACGAAAGCGACGGCACCCTGGCCGACGACTCCACCGGCCGGCCTCAGGATGGTGTTGTTACTGGCGCGACGTGGAACCCCGGAATTACGGGGAATGCCCTTGCTTTCAACGGGGTGGACGACGGTGTCCTGATGGGCTCCGCGCCGGCCCTCACCGGCCCCGGCGACTTCACCGTCTCCGCTTGGGTCAATGTCGCCCCAGGCTCCAGCGGCGGCACCATCATCCAGCAGCGCGAGCCCGGCGGCAGCGGATACCTGGGGCAATACGCGCTCAACGTGAACCCCGCCGGCACCGTCAGCTTCTATGTTTACGGTGCTTCCGGCTACCAGTTCAACCTGATCACCGTGGGCACCATCAAGGACGATAGGTGGCACTTGATCTCGGGCAGTCGCCAGGGCGTCAACGGGGCGATCCACATCGACGGCATCTCCGCCGCCACCGGTTCCGCCAGCGCCACGCTGATGCCACTGGAATCCCATGCCGTGTCCGTGGGCTACGACAATCGCGACAACAACAAACGCTTCAACGGCGTGATCGACGATGTGAAGATCCACGAACGGATTCTTTCGGCCGGCGAGCTCAAGGCCGCGCGCGATGCGCTCGTGCCGAACAGCGCCCCGGTTTTTACCGCCGCTTCACCCAGCGCCAACGCGACGGAAGACATTGCCTTCATCGGTCAGCTTGCGGCGACCGACGTGGACTTCGGAGATTCGTTGACCTATTCGAAGATCGCCGGTGCTGCTTGGCTCCAGATCGCCCAGAATGGCGGTCTCTCCGGCACGCCCGACAACAGCCATGTCGGCCCGAACAACGCCACGGTCCGCGTCACGGATGCCGCGGGGCTTTTCTCGGACGCGACGCTGACCGTCACCGTGGCAAACGTGAACGACCTGCCCCTCGCGAGCGATGACGGCAGCGCCGGCACACCCTTCGTGACGATAGCGGAAGACGCCACCTCGTCGCCGATCGCGGTGCTCGCCAACGACAGCGACGTGGACCTCGACCCGCTCACCGTGACCGCGGCGAGCTCACCGGATGGCGCCGTCGCGATCAACTCGGGCACCACGCTGAGCTTCACCCCCGCGGCCAACTTCAATGGCCCCACCATGATCGCCTACACGATCTCCGACGGCCAGGGCGGGACGGCCAACGCGACTGTCTTCATGTCGGTCACTCCGGTGAACGATCTGCCGACAATCACTGCGGTCGCCAATCAAACTACCAACGAGGACACGGCCACGTCCGCGATTGCCTTTACGATTGACGATGTGGAAACGGCTCCCGCATCCCTCACCGTCACACGCGCCACCTCCAACACCACGCTGCTACCATTGGCGAACGTGGTGCTCGGTGGCAGCGGCTCGAGCCGCACGGTCACTCTCACTCCGGCAGCCAACCAGACCGGTGCTTCGACCATCACGCTCACGTTGAGCGACGGGGCAAGCAGCGCGAACCGCAGCTTCGTCGTCACAGTGAACCCGGTGAACGACCAGCCGCTGGCGGTTCAGGATGGCAGCGCCGGCTCACCCTTCGTGACAATCGCGGAAGACATCACCTCGTCGCCCATTGCGGTGCTCGCCAACGACAGTGACGTGGATCTCGATCCGCTCACCGTGACCGCCGCGAGCTCACCCGATGGTGCCGTCGCGATCAACTCGGGAACCACGCTGAGCTTCACCCCCGCGACCAACTTTAATGGTCCCACCACGATTGACTACACGATCTCCGACGGCCAGGGCGGTACCAGCAGCGCGACCGTCCACGTCTCGGTCACCCCGGTGAACGACCTCCCGGTCATCGGCACGGTGACCGCCGATGAGCAAGCGATCTCCGGGGATGCCTATGACTCCTCTTTTGCGGTCGTCTCCGATGCCGATGGCGACATTGTGAGTTTCACCAAAACCTCCGGCCCGGCGTGGCTGGTCGTTAGTTCGCAAGGGGGAGCATTGTCGGGCAGTCCCGCTGAAGCCGATGAAGGGACGTCGATTGTGGTCGTCCGCGCCACGGATCCCGGGGGCGCGTGGGCCGAGGCGAGCTTCGACCTCACGGTCATCGTCCGCCGCAGCCTCGCGGTCAATTTCTGGAATACGGCCGTTGCCACCACCGGGGTCGCGATCGGACAGAATACTAATGCGCTGAACACGGCCGTCGCCGTTAGCGGGCCTGTTGTGTGGAATAACCAAGCGATCAACGACGCGGGCAACGGGGCTCTGGCGAACGGACGCGGCACCGGCACCTACTCGGGCGTCACGGTGAATTCGTTCTCGTCCGTCCCATACCAGCAGGGATCGTCATCGCTCGCGGGTAACGATGCCTCTCAGGCGGTCTTCCGCTACTACCTGGACGACAGCGACGGTGAGGGAAGCTATGCAGGCGGAGATTCGACCGGCGCGTCGATCCACCTGACCGGGCTCGGCCAGTTCCTCGACGCGAATGCGGCAACCACCTACACCCTGACGCTGCTTTTCAATGCCGACACCACCAGCACAACGGCACCCTTCCGCACGGCGACCGTCCGCAGCGGGGTGCCTGCCGCGCCATCGGCGGGTGCGATCGGCAACTTGAGCTTCCTCGGCACCATCGCGCCGACGCTGCTCGGCGATGGCAAGCAACCGCTACCGGCCGTGGGCACAAGCACCACCGGCAAGCGTGGCTGGGGAAGGCTGACCGGACTCAGCGCCGGCAGCATCACCATCGCGATACCGGCCCGCTCCGGGTCCACGCGGGGCTCCGTCTCCGGCTTCATCCTGACGCCCACCGGCGGCTCGCTGCCGCTCACCCAGGACGGCTATCTCCAGTGGGCCGCCACGCGATTTGGCGAAGCGGCCGGCGATCCGGATACCGGTGGCGAAGAGGCCGATCCGAATGGCGATGGCGTGGCCAACCTGCTCGCCTACGCCATGGGCATCGACCCGCTCGGGACAGTTGCACCGGGCGCGACGGCGGCGCAACGCGGACGCATCGAACTCGGGAAGGGAAGCGGAACCTTCCACTTCGACTATCAACGCGACATGAACGCAACCGGAGTCAACCTTGCGATCGAGCAAAGCGCCGACCTCGCCGAAACCACTGCGTGGGTGCCGGCCGAAGTGGTGGAAGAAATCCTCTCGGAGGCAGTCGGCATCCGCACGATCCGCGCGACCTACACGCCGACTTCAGGAGACACCCTCCGATTCTTCCGGCTCCGTGCAAGCCGTTGAAATGGCCCCGAGAACCAACTCTGACTTTTAAACCCGATTGCCCGTGAAAACGTCTTCCTTCCGCACTCTGGCTCCGGCGCTCGCCTTGTCGCTCGCCGTGATCCCGGGCACATCCGCCGCCCCGGCGGGTCAGCTCCATCATTGGAACTTCGACGAGGGTCCCGACTGGCACGACAGCGCCTTCCAGTCCGTTCACGCGGGCACCACGGCCTACGACAGCCAGGGCGTCGCGCACGCCACCTTGCAAAACATGGTCGCGGCCAACCGGGTATCCGGCCGCCAGTTCACCGGGCTCGAGTTCAACGGGACCAACCAGTATCTGTCCGTCACGGGTGGGCTTGCCACCGGTCTTGGAGGGTCCGCCACGCTTTCTTTCTTCCTTCGCACCAGCCAGACCGGAACCGCCACCGCAGCCACGGCACCCGGGGTCACCGGCGTGGCGGGCTCAGGCGGGGCGCAGTGGGGTTGGCTCGATGATGCCGGCCGCATCGGCTTGTCGCTCGACAACACCCTCGTGGCCCGCTCGTCCGTGGCGGTCAACGATGGCAAGTGGCACCACGTCGTCATCTCGCGCGATGCCTCCACCGGCCTCGTCCAGATCTACGTGGATGGCACCCTATCCGCCTCCGCCACCGGCCCGACCGGCGCTCGCTCCAATACCTTCGCCAGTCTCGGCCGGATCGAGGGTGCGGGCTATTTCGCCGGTCGTCTCGACCAGGTCACCGTCTTCAACCGCGCCATCACCGCCGGCGAGGTGGCGACCCAGCGGAGCAACCATGCCCCGAAGTCCTGGGACATCAGTTCGGACGGCGTCAACGACCGCCCCTTCACCACGCCGAGCGTCCTGTTCCGCGCGTTCGATCCGGAGCGCGACGTTCTTTCCGTCAAAAGCTGGACCGCTCCGGCGCACGGCGCGGTCGCCCACAATGGTGACGGATCTTTCACTTTCACTCCCGTCGCGGGCTACGTTGGAAGCGACTCCTTCGAGGTCACCATCGAGGACGGCCAAGGCGGTTTTCACCGTTCCAAGATCACCTTGAGAATCATCACCGAACCGGTGAGCGACACCAATCTCCCGGTCATCCAGTTCAGCAATTTCGCGGCACTCCAGGCCGGCGGCGCGGACATTTCCCACAGCGGCATGCGCGTCCCCCGCGCGGTGGATTGGAATGTCGATGGTAGGAAGGACATCCTGATCGGCGCGGGGGGCTACGTCTGGCGCTACCTCAACACCGGCACCGTCGCAGCACCCGCCTTTTCCGCGGGGGTCAAGGTTCAGGCGAACGGCGCGGATATCTACTCCGGAACCACGTCCAACAGCCCGATCACGCTGGCCGACATGACCGGCGACGGCGTTGCCGATCTCGTCATGGCGGACTCCACCTCCAAGCTCCGCCTTTACCGCAACACCGCCGCTGCCGGGGCCAGCCCGGTCTATGCCGCAGCCACGGTCATCAAGAGGGCGGACGGAGCCACCGACTTTGTCCTCCCTGACAAGCGCTTCGACCTCGGCGATTGGAACGCCGACGGCAAGTCCGACCTCATCGTCGGTACCTTCGGTGGCGACGTGAGGATTTATTTAAACACGAACACCGCCGCCGCCCCGCGGTTCGAGACCGCCACCGTCCTCTTCAGCGAGTCCTACAATGCCTACCCGCGCTTCTGCGACCTCGGCCTCAACGGCCAGACCGACCTCGTCCGCGGCATCAACTGGGGTAATGTGAAATTCTGGCCCGATGTCCCGGCGAAGGGCCTTTCCGGCACCCAGTATCTCTCGATCAAGGACTCCACCGGAACGGTACCCGCGTTCCCAAGTCTCACTGATGGCGTCATCCCCGACTTCGCGGATTTCAACGGCGACGGCAAGACCGACATCGTCATTGGCGGCCATGCTTCCAACAAGCTCTACCTCGCCTACGGGACCCGCAAAAGCGCCGCGCAAAGCATCGCGGAGATCGAAGCCATCTACGACGCAAACCTTGCCAATCTCGGCGCGGCCCTGAGTGCCAACGGCGACGCCCTGCTCGGCCAGGTGAACGACGCCAACCTCAATCTGATCAATCACCTGAGGAGCGGTAGCCTCGGCACCCGCGAGGCCTTTTCCACCGCTTTCGCTGCCCACATCAACAAGTATCCTTTCCTCAATTATCAGCAACTCGACACCGCGATCTACCACCACGTTCCGAGCATCGTCGCGCAAAATTGGATTATGCTCGCCCATGCCCTCCCCGACACATCCGCCCGCCGCATAGGCGTGGCGGACATCATGGGCCTCACCGGCACCGCCCGCCAGATCTACCTCGAGAACGGCCTGGCGATCGGCGACAACGCGAAGTCCAACCCCGCTGCCTATGGCACCATCCGGGACTTCATGCGCCGCTACCCTCGCGAGGCGTTCCCCGACGCCATCCTCACGATCGACCAATTCTACGGTGACCAGCCGGGCGGCTTTGTCTGGACGCCGAACAGCGCCAAAAACACCTTCGGCCAATGGGCTCTTGGAAACGCCAACGAATGGGACGGCGACCTCACCACGGCCATTGAGAGCACGCTCGGAACCGGCTCCGCCAGTGGCGATTATTTCACCTTCGTGATGGGCCACGAGGTGGTCCACTCCCTTGACAACTACGTCACCACCCGTACCAACGCCGACCTCCGCCGCCGCTGGGGACAGTGGATGGTTCACGCCGCCGGGCCCGACGTCCGCGCCGGTGCCGATGGTTGGTTCAGTCAATCCGCCACCCAGGCGAACTTCCAGACCGCGGGATTCTACACACCCGCCACCCAGACGTGGATCCAAGCGTGGGACGCCTACTGGGCGACCGGACCTGGAGCCCTCTTCAACGATCTTTCCACCATGAGGATCGACATCAAGTTCTTCCTCGACGCGCCGCAAGAGTCCCTCGCCAGCCAGGCCAACCACCATTTCGCCAACGGCCCGGGCCGCATCATCGGCGCGCTTGACCGTTTCCGCCGCGCGGAAGCCCAGGGCATCGAACCGATGAAAGCCAACATGACCGAGGTCGTGGACTTCATCGACTTCATTTCCTCCGGCATGAACCGGGTGAACCTGGTGGAAACCAAGAACCCGGCAGGCACCGTCGTTTACTACGACCACCTCGCGGAGCTCGAGCGGGACGACAACGGCCGCATCACGCGCATCGCCGTGGATGGCCGGAGCTATCAACTCACGCTCTCGCCGACCGGCATCGTGACTCAGGTGGCTAGCACCGCCTACGATCCCGGCTTGCGTGCCTGGTGGAAGTTCGACGAAGGCACCGGCACCGTGGCCGACGACTCCACCGGCCGCCCGCAGGACGGCGCGGTCACCGGCGCGACCTGGACCGCCGGGATCGCGGGAAATGCCCTCGCTTTCAACGGCGTGGACAACGGTGTCCTGATGGGTACCGCGCCGGCGATCACCGGGACCGGCGATTTCACCGTCTCCGCATGGGTCAAGCTCGCTCCGGGCTCCAGCGGCGGCACCATCATCCAGCAGCGCGAGCCGGGAGCGGCCGGCTATCAGGGCGAATACATGCTGAACGTGAAAGCAGACGGGAAAGTCGAGTTCTTCGTTTACGGAACCTCGGCCTACCAGTTCAACCTCACCACCACCACCGCCATCAACGACAACCTGTGGCACCTCGTCTCCGGCGTCCGTTCAGGCTCCGGCGGCACGGTGTTCATCGATGGAATTTCCGCCGCCACGGGCTCCGGCCCCGTGCAGCTGCTGAACTCCCTAGCGGTGTCCGTCGGCTATGACTACCGCGACAACAACAAGCGCTTCAACGGACTGATCGACGATGTCCGCATCTATGAACGCGCCCTGAGTGCCGCCGAACTCGACGCCCTTCACGACAGTTTAAATCGCGCGCCGGTCTTCGATCCGGTGGCGGTGGCCGCTTTCCAGGCCGCCGAGGGCGAGGCGATCGCGGGCGAGGCCTACGACGCTACCTTTTCCGGCACCGCCTTTGATCCTGATGGCGACAGCCTGACCTTCACCAAGCAAGCCGGCCCCGCGTGGCTAACGGTCGGCGCGAACGGCGTCCTGTCGGGCACTCCGGCCGCCGCGGACGAGGGGAGCCAGTCCGTCACGATCCGCGCCACGGACCCTGCCGGCGCGTCGGCTTCCGCGGTCTTCGACCTCACGGTCATCGTCCGCCGCAGCCTCGCGGTGAACTTCTCGAACTCCTCAGCCGCCAGCACCGGGGTGCAGGCCACGGAGAATACCAACGCGCTGAACACCGCCGTCGCCGTCGCCGGACCCGTGGTTTGGAACAATCAGCCGATCAACGACTCGGGCAACGGCGCTCTTTCGAACGGCCGCGGCACCGGCACCTACTCCGGCGTCACGGTGAATTCCTTCTCCTCCGCTCCCGCGCAGATCGGCTCCGAAAGCCTTTCCGGCAGCGATGCCTCGCAGCGGGTGTTCCGCTATTTCCTGAACGACGGCGAAGGCGGTTCCAGCTACTTCAATGGCGACAGCGTGGGTGCCTCGATCCACCTCACCGGGCTCGCACAATTCCTCACCGCGAACCGGGCGACGACCTACACGCTGACGCTGCTTTTCAATGCCGACAGCACCAGCACCACCGCACCTTTCCGCACCGCGACCGTTCGTAGCGGGGTGCCAGCCGCGCCATCGGTGAATGCCATCGGCAACCTCAGCTTTCTCGGCACGATCGCCCCGACGCTGCTCGGCGATGGCAAGCAACCGCTGCCCGCCGTTGGTAACAGCACCACCGGCAAGCGCGGCTGGGGCCGGCTGACCGGACTCAGCGCCGGCAACATTACCATCGCCGTGCCGATCCGCTCCGGAAGCGCCCGCGGCTCCATCTCCGGCTTCATCCTCACGCCCACCAGCGGTCCGCTGCCGCTCATCCAGGACGGCTATCTCCAGTGGGCCGACACCCGCTTCGGCAGCGCGTCGGAAGATCCGGAGACCGCCGGTGAAAGCGCCGATCCGAACGGCGACGGCGTGCCGAACCTGCTCGCCTACGCCATGGGCATCGATCCGCTCGCGCCGCCCGCCCCCGGAGCCACCGCCGCGCAGCGCGGACGCATCGAACTCGCGAAAGGAAGCGGCACCTTCCACTTCGACTACCAGCGAGATACGACCACGACCGGCGTCGGTCTCGTCATCGAAGACAGTACCGACCTCGGCGACACCAGCGAGTGGGCACCGGCCGACGTGGTGGAAGAAGTCCTTTCCGACGAAGCCGGCATCCAAACCCTCCGTGCGACCTTCACACCGCCTCCGGGTGACGCCCGCCGGTTCTTCCGGCTGCGCGTCTCACGCTGAGCCCGGCGCGGCTGCGATGTCGATTGCTCGGCACCGCAGTCAGCAGCGGCATCCAAAGAGTTACGAGAAGCACGACTTGGTCGTCAGATTCCGATGGGATGATGCTATTTCAGCATGGTCGGCCCCGCCCTGAATTCTATCGACATTCCTTTCATCCCATCCGAAGCGAACAGAACACCATGAGGTCCAAACTCTTCCTGCTTGTCATTGCACTGGTCTGCCCAGCCGGTCTCCGCGCTCAGGCCGAGCCGTTGGATAACTTCAGCCAAATCTTGTCCGACGGGGTCGCCAACATCATCGTAGATTTCACCCGGGTGAGCATGCGTAGCGACAACTTCGGAGTTATGCTCCAAGATTCCGCAGGAAAATTCACGGCTTTTCAACCCGGTGCCCACCGCACTTACTTCGGAACCTGCATCAGCCATCCAGGAGCCTCTGCCCTCGCCTTAAGAAAGGCAAATGGCACCCTGATATGGCGCATCATTTTCGAAGACGGCTCGAACTGGACCTCCACGGGAAGTGGTGTTGTTGTCCGCAAGGTGCCAACCTGGACTCCCAGATGGCCCAGCAATGCCCTGTCGATCAACGGAGGGGCGGGAGCTGATGTTCGCGCCATTGAAATCGCCATCGATCTATCCTACAGGGAATTTGCCGCCACTAACTCGAATGCCGCAGACGCCATCGACATGGCCGAATTCTCGGTCCTGAGCACGAATGCGATCTTCCTGAGAGATTGCGCCATCCTGCATCGGATTGGCAAGATAGTCATCCGTACCAGCACCGTCACCGACCCCTACGAGGCCATGACGGCAAATACCTCCAACATGCTGCTTGCTGAAGCCAGTCGCCAGTGGAACGGGCCAGGCGCGGTCCTTCGTTCCGTAGTGGGAGCGACCTATCAGCAGGCGTGCGTTGTCACCCCTGCCGTTCAGGGAGGATTGACGACGATAGGCCCGTTCAATGGCAACCAGAGTACAACCGCCAATGGCGCTGAAGCCAACGGTGATTTTTTCAATGTCTGGAGACATGAGTCGGGGCATGCCTGGGGCGCGACTCACGAGGAAGGAGGGCCGGATCAACCGGAAGGTCCAACCATCATGTCCGGCAACAGCATGGCACGTTTCTCAAGCCCGGACATCGCAGCTTTCATTGCCTTTGGAAACGCACAACTCTCCGGTATCACCCGGATGGGGCCCTACCCGCTTTCCCTGCCACCGCGCGCCAATGCCGACCGGGTGCGCCTTTCCGGTCAGGGCGAGCCGGTCTTGGTGGATGTGATCGCCAACGATTCCGACTCGAATGGTCAGCCGCTGAAGCTCACCTCTCCAGACGAACAAGGACGATTCTCACAGCTCGGCGGTTCCGTAACCCTTTCGGTGGGCACCGGCCCCGGCGGACGAGACCAAATCCTCTATACGCCACCGCCGTTCACAACCACCGGAACCGACTCGTTCTTCTATCAAATTCAGGATCCTGATAAGAGAACCGCCACGGGCTACGTGGTCCTCAAACCCTATTACGACAACGAACTGGTCGGCCAATGGAGCTTTGACGAGAATTCAGGTGACGTGACCGCCGACTCTTCCTCCGGGCAGCTCAACGGAGACATCCAGACCTCGAAGTGGCTCGAGAACGGCCGCTTTGGTCCGGGACTCTCCTTTGACGGAGAATCCACCAGCGCAATCCTCACACCTCCGCCTGACTTCGTCTCCAACACGATCACCTTCGCCGGCTGGATTCGTCGCAAAGGGCTACAGGTCGAAAGTGCTGGAATCGCAGTCGAATATGTCGGTTTGACTTTCGGTGCAAACAACAGCTTACGGGGGATATGGCATGCCGACAATCAGCGCTATAGTTTAAACTCCACCTTGGTCCCTCCAGATGACACCTGGACGTTTGTCGCGCTCACCGTCTCTCCCACAAAGGCAACGCTGTATATGAAGCCGCAGGGTGGCATCCTTCAAAAGGCATCTTCTCCTACACGAGATTTCCTGCCACGAGCGTTCGAACGCAAGATTGTCTTTGGCGGTGACTACGGCCGGAATACCTGGCGGTTCCGCGGCGACCTGGATCACTTTCTCCTGTATAAACGCACGCTCACCGAACCTGAAGTCGGTGCTCTCGCCCTTGGCAACGGCCCGGCGCGGGTTCTTTCTCCCTCTGCCAATGAAGAAATCAAGGCCGGAGCCGCATTCAACCTGACCTGGGCCGGCACCGGCCCAAGCACCTATCGGGTCTATCTGGGCGGGGATTTTGCGACCGTGCGCGATGCCCTGCCCGGCTCCCCTTCGGATCTTGGAACCTTCCTCGCAACCTCACTCACCAATCCGGGACTCCACTCAGGAAGCTGGTTCTGGCGCGTTGACTCCACCGATCCGCAGGGAATCGTTTTCAAAGGTGCAACCATACCCTTCATCGCCACTGAAGATCCGCTCGGGATGGTCGGTTGGTGGAAAATGAACGCCACCTCGGGTGACCTTGCGGACGACTCCACCGGTCGCGGCGGCCACGGCAGCGTGACCGGAGGTACCTGGACACCCGGACGCCGGGCGGGCGCCCTTTCATTCGATGGTTCGGGCGGGGTTTCTTGCGGCACCCGTGCCTCCATCAGTGGACCCGGTGCATTCTCCGTAGGTGCCTGGGTTCGTATCCCCACCAGTCATGCCAACCAGGCAGTCATCGTTCAGCAGCGGTCTCCGAATCTTTTCAATGGACAATACGCGCTCCGCGTGGATGGCGACGGGAAGCCATCTTTCTGGGTTTATGGGGACAATGCCGAGCAGTTCAATTTCAAGGCGGTTAGTTCCATCAAAGACAACCAGTGGCACCACGTGATGGCGGTCCGCGAGGGAAACATGGGCCACATTTACATCGATGGAACGCTCTCTAACAGTGCCAGCGGCATCGCCAGAAGCCTGAACCCCGCCATCGCGGTTTTCATGGGCTACGACGCGCGCGACCGAAACCGGTATCTCACCGGCGCGATTGACGACGTCCGGATTTTTAACCGCGCCCTCGGCGCGGACGAGATCAACACCCTCATCAACCGGGCACCCGCGTTCAGCCCGGCTTCGCTAACATTCAGCGCGACCGAGGACATGGGTTTCTCCGGCCAACTCTCCGCCAACGACCTCGATATCCGCTCAGGTGAAGTTCTAAACTTCGTCAAAATTTCTGGCCCCCCCTGGCTCACCATCTCGCCTAACGGATTGCTCGTCGGCACTCCGGTGAATTCCAACGTGGGACCGAACCACTTCATCGTGCGGGTGACCGACACGGCGGGGCAGTTCGCGGAAGCAACGCTCACCCTCACGGTGCTGAATGTGAATGACGCCCCGGTCTTCGACGCTGCGGCTGCCAGGGCCTTCCAAGCGTCGAATGGAAAGGTCGTCGCAGGAGAGTCCTACTCCGCCGTTTTCTCAGCCACCGCCTCCGATGCCGATGGAGACAACCTCACCTACCTCAAGCAATCGGGGCCCGAGTGGCTGAAAGTCGGCGATAGCGGTACCTTGTCCGGCACTCCAGCGATCACCGATGAAGGAACGACAGCCGTCACCATCCTCGCCAAGGATTTCAGTGGCGAGTGGGCAGAGACCACTTTTGACATCACCGTCATCGTCCGTCGCGGTCTCGCGGTGGGCTTCTCGAATTCCACCGAGGCCAACACCGCAGTGCTGGCCACGGAGAACACCAACGCTCTGAAAGCGGCCATCGCCGTCAATGGACTTATCGTCTGGAACAACCAATCGATTGACGACGCAGGCAACGGAACCTTGGCGAACGGACACGGCACCGGAACCTATTTCGGAGTTACGGTGAATTCGTTCTCTTCCGTCCCCTATCAGCGCGGCTCGTCATCTCTCTCGGTCAGCGATGCTTCCCAACGGGTGTTCCGCTACTACCTCGACGATGGCGACAGTGGTGGCTACTTCGACGGCGACTCGATCGGTGCATCCATCCACCTCACCGGACTCGGCCAGCTCCTCAGCGCAAACCGGGCCACGAACTACACGCTCACCCTACTCTTCAACGCCGACAGCACCTCCGGCACGCCTTTCCATCCGGCGACTGTCCGCGACGGCGTACCCTCCACGCCATCCTTCACAGCGATCCGCAGCCTGCCGCTTCTCGGAACTATTAACCCGACGCTTCTCGGCGATGGCAAGCAACCACTGCCGTCCGTAGGCACCGATATCGGCGGCCAGCGCGGCTGGGGCAGGTTCACCGGCCTCACGGCGAACAACCTCACCATCTCGCTGCCCGCTAGGTCCGGAAACACGCGGGGCTCAATTGCAGGATTCATCATCACCCCGAACACTGACATTCTTCCGCAGGCAAACGCCGGCGAGCAGGACGGCTATGCTCAATGGCTCAACAGTCACTTTGGTGCCGCCGAGGGAAATCCGCAGACAGCAGGTGAAACCGCAGATCCCAACGCAGACGGCGTGCAGAACCTGCTGGCCTACGCAATGGGTATCGACCCGCTCGCGCCAGCCGCAGCCGGGGCAACGGCGGCCCAGCGTGGTCACCTCGAACTGTCGAAAGGAAGCGGGACCTTCCATTTCGACTACCAGCGCGACCTGACCGCTTCCGGCGTCAGCCTCATCATCGAGGGATGCGCCGATCTCGGTAATCCCGTCGCATGGGAACCGGCCAATGTGGTGGAAGAAATCGTGTCGGAGGAAGCCGGCATCCGCACGATCCGTGCGACCTACACGCCGCCTTCGGGCGACCACCGCAGATTCTTCCGCTTGCGCGCCAGCCGCTGACACGTCGGGGAGGGCGTTCCGCCGGCTCGGGCGCATCGGCCGCGGTGACGGGCTTCCCGTGGCCGCGGCCCTTCAGTCTCAATCTTCACCCTACCCACTTCCTGCTAATCGGCATGTCAGACTACTCCTCATCCACCAGATCACCCGCATCTTATCCTCACCTCGCCTCTTCCGCTTTGCTCGCCCTCACCGGCATCTTCCTCGGCGCGGACCACGGCTTTGCCGAAGCTCCCACGGCCGCCCAAGAAGCGCCCGCAACCATGCCCGCGACGCCGGGGCTGGAGGTCAAGATCTTCCCCATCCGAGAGAAGAATCTGAGCAGTCTCATCTATGTTCCCGAGGGCTATGAAACCCCGGGGAAGAAATGGCCGCTGATCATTTTCTTGCACGGAGCGGGACAGAAGGGAACGGACACCGAGAAGCTCAAGCGCAACGGCCCCATCTCGCGGGTGCTTCAAGGGAAGAAGTTTCCCTTCGTGATTCTCGCCCCCCAATGTCCCGAGAATGGGTATTGGTCCAAACCCGAGCAAGTCGGCCAGCTCAATGAGATTCTCGATACCACCCTCAAGGAATACCACATCGACGAGACACGGGTTTATCTCACGGGGCTGAGCATGGGCGCCCATGGCGTCTGGAATTTCGCGGCCGCCCATCCTGAACGATTCGCTGCGATCGCGCCCATCGCCGGTGGCGCTGGTACGGAAGGCGGCAAGGTCGGAGAAGCGGCACGCCGGCTGGTCAAAATGCCCATCTGGGTCTTTCATGGCGACGCGGATGACCGGGTCGAGTTCAAACAATCCCAAATCATCGTGGATGCCCTCAAGGAAGCGGGCGCCGGCGACAACCTCCAGTTCACCATTTATCCCGGCGTGAAGCACGATTCATGGACGGCCACTTACAATAACGACGGGCTCTACACTTGGTTTTTGTCGCATCGGAAACAGCCCCCCTCGAATCCTTCCGGCAACTAAAGAAAGCTGGCCGAAGCCCTCGACATTGCTGGCGGTTTCGCACGGACAATTCCGCGAGCGACCGGTATTTAAACCAACACACCTTTTCACCCGAACCACTCATGACCATCCGCCGACTTTCGCTAGTCGTCTTCGTGCTAATCCTGCTTTACCTCGGATTTTCCCTCGGGGGATTCTTCCGGCGGGAAAGCCCGGCCGCGGAACGACCTGCGTCCCGAGGGGCGGCCGCCTTGAAGGAGATCCTTTCCGGAGCGGAGCTTGAGCCGGCCAAATTCCCCACCAAGACGGGTCCTCGTCCAGGAAACGGGAGTCCAAAGCGAAAGGTGGTGACTTCGGACATCGATACGGTGTTGCAGCCGGGCCAGATGCTGGTCACCGGCGGCTACCCGACGCGGGCCGGCCGCCGGGAGTTCATCATGATCGCCGCCGAACGCCATCCCGAGCCCGGCTACCCGGATCAGATCAAATTGACGGCCCGCGTCATGGACCTTGATCCCGCGGCGATGGGAGCCGCCGGCTTGGAGGACCTTGAATCCGACCGTGCCAGCACCCGGCAACACGGCCAGATCTGGGAGCCGGAGGAGGCGAAGGGAACGCTCGAGGCCCTCACCTCGCATTCCGGGGCGACTACTCTCAACCGCCCAACCCTAATGACCAAGCCCGGCTTGCCCGCCTCCATCACGATGGGACATGACGGCAATGATGATGAATTCCTGCTCGAGACCATGGTCGGTTTCGCGGCAGACGGCAGCGGTATTACCTTGGAGCTCGAAGTGAAGAGCATCACCAGCAAGGCGGCCGGAAACTGACTTCTCCGCAACGGGTTCGACGGCTTTCCGCGAAAGGAGATCCATTCGTCTGCCATCGGGAATCCGCCGGGGCGAAAGTCGTGCGGCGGTAGTCATCCCATCGGAAAGCCGGGCGGCGGTCGGGTTCCATGGGGAAAGCCGGCTTTCCGCGCTAGATCGATCGCCATCGACCGTCCGGCCGGCATTTTTTTTGCGGACGTCGGGAAATATTTTGTCCGGAATCCGGGGCGACCGGGTGTTCCTTGTTGAACCCGATGAGAACCGACGACGCCAACCTTTTGGGACTGTTCGCCCGCGAGCGGGATGAGTCCGCTTTCTCGGAGCTGGCGCGGCGTCACGGCGATCTCATTTTCCACACCGCGCTGCGCCGCACCGGCAACCATGCCATGGCGGAGGATGTGTCCCAGCAGGTGCTTTGCGCGCTGGCCCGCAAGGCCGCCCAACTCGCGCTCACCACCGGGGAGAGCGGTCTGGCTCCCTGGCTGCACCGCGCGACGATCTTCGAGGCATCAAAAGCCCTGCGCGCGGAGTCCTCCCGGCAGCGTCGCAAAGAACTCCAGCATCCCGACTCCATGCCTGCCACCGGTCCCGAAACCAGCACTTGGGAGGAGGCGATGCCCCATCTCGATCCCGCGCTCGACACTCTGGGGGAAAGCGACCGCGGGGTGCTGATCCTCCATTTCTTCCGCCGCCTGTCCTTCCGCGAGATCGCAACCAGCACGGGCAAATCCGCGGATGCCGTGCAGAAGCAATCCTCGCGTGCTCTGGAAAAGCTTTCCCGGCTCCTCCGCTCGCGCGGGGTGATCCTTCCGGCCGCCGTTCTCGCGGCCGGACTCACGGCGGAGTCAGCCAAGGCGGCCCCGGCCACGCTCGTCGCGACCTTGGCCGGCCACGCCGTTTCCACCACCGCCATCCTCCCGCTCAACCCGCTTCTCCTGATGCTCACCACTAAAACCAAAGTCCTCGTGCCGGTCGTCGTGATCGCGTGCGCGATCCCGCTCGGCTTGCAGCAGGCCGCCATTTCCAGCGGCAAGCGAGATCTCGCCGGGTTGACACAACATCCGACCCACTCCACGGCTACCGCGGATGCCATGGCAGCCCGCAAGCGCCTTTCCCGCCCGCCGGCATTGGACGTAGGTTTGTCCCCCAATCGCGACTGGCAAACGCTGATGGAGGAATGCTTCAGATCGAAGACCTCGACGGAGTTTGACGCATTCAACGCGAAGCTGGGACGCATCCCGCCGGCCGATCTCTCCCGTCTGATAAAGGAGGTGACAGACTCCGAGACTCCCGGGATGACAAAAGCCCTGTTCCTGGGGAACCTCGGCCGGACGCTCGCGGAAACCGATCCGGAGGCGGCCTGTAAGTTGATCATGGATGCCTTCAAGGGGTCTCCGTCATTCGCGCGACTTTTCAACCACGCGAACGGCGAGTTTCTGATCAAGCAGTGGGCCCGGCGGGATCCGGCCGCGGCCCAAACGTGGATCGAGAGTATGAAGCGGGACTTGAAGAATGGGGATTGGGTGCCGGACGCGGGGGTCGGGAAGTTCCAACTCCCGGTCTTCGAGCAGCGTCTCCGGGATGATCCCGAGTCCGCGCGCGCCTGGCTGGGCAGCCAACCCCCGGAGGCAAGATTGGAGCTGATGCGCATGGTGCTTTCCTCCCACGAAGTTTGGCTAGGTGAGCCCAATCCCGCGGAAGCCGCGGCCTATCTCCAGTATGCCAGGGAGACTGCAACTCCCGATGCCCCGCCACATACGATGTTGACCCGCCTGACGGGGCAGTTGATGCGCCATAAGCGGTTTCCGGATGTGAAGTCGTGGTTTTCAAGCGGGCAGCTCGCAGCCGAGGAGAAGCAGGTCGTCGCCGCCGCGGTGGCGCGCCTTTCCGCCAAGGACTCCAGGCAAGCGCCGGCTATTGAGGACTGGCTTCGGACGACCATGCCGAAGGACGCGGATCGTCTCCTACAGCAAGCACACGACAACCTTGAGAAATAGCCCGGCACCGGACGACCCGCCCTCATGAAACGAAAGCTTCTCATTCCCGGCATCCTTGCCTCCTCCACCGTGATCGGCCTGATCCAGTGGTCCAATCTTCAGCACCTCCGCGAGGAAATCGCGCGGGCACCGCAGCAGATCCCTTCCCCGGCGCGAGGCGGCGGGCGACTCGCGGATGGCACGTTCTCCGCCGGCAATCAGGCGCCCGCGGGCGATGCTGATCCGGTGTCGGAACTCAAGAAGCTCCTGGTGATGGGCAGGGGAGATACCTACCCCAACGGCGTCGGCGAGCGGAATGAACGCTACAACGCGTTGTTGAAACAAATGAGCCCCGATGCCCTGGCGCGGGTCCTGATGGAGCTGGAGGCAGGCCCGGATTCCCACCGGGAGTTCCAGATCCTACAGGACTATGTCGTGATTAACCCCCGCGGTGCCGTGGAGGTGGCGCTCGGTCTATCGGAGCGAATCGAGCAGCACCGCGACGATGAACGTCTGAGCCACCTTTTCGACCTGTGGACCCGTCAGGAAGCCGGTGCCGCCCTCGCATGGCTCCGGGCCGAAGAGTCCCGGATTCCCGCGGAGATCCGGGACGGCATGTTCCGCGATGCCTTCATCCAGCAGGCGGCATCCGATCCCCGGCAGGCTCTCGCCGATATTGCCGGCGAGGACCGGATCGCGAACCGGGAGACCGGTGAAACCATGGGCTATGCCTTGCAGGATCCGGAGACCGTTCGGGCCATTTTCAAGGCCATGGACGAGATGGCCGCGGATCCGGCCAAAGCCGCGGATCTCGCTCCGGTTCGCGAGGGATTGGCCGGCGCGCTCCACCACCTTTTCGACACCAACTCCTTTTCGGCGGCGGCGGGTGTGATCGATGAGTGCCTGACGGCGGACGAGAAGGCGGCGTTCGTGAACTCCTGCAACGAAAATGGAGGCGTCTATGAATCCCCGAAGTGGGCCGACTGGTTGATGGGATTCGAGCCTTCCCCGGGCGAAACCCCGCATCCCCTCGTCACGCGGATGCAGTCTTGGGCCAATGAAGATCCGAACTCGGCCGGTGCCTGGCTGGACCAGATGCCGGAAAGTCCGATGAAGGAAGAAACCATCGCCGCCTACGCGGAGGGACTCCGCAAGCGCGACCCGGCCCGCGCCGCCGAATGGGCGGTGCAACTGCCCGAAGACGAACGTCGTGACCAGGTCATCGAAAAGATCGCCGCGGCGTGGGAGAAAGGCGATCCGGACGCCGCCCGGAACTTGAGGCAGACCCACCTGTCCGGACATTGACCCGCCGGAAGAGCATCAACCGGCGGCGAAGACCTCACCGCGAGATCACCGGATCAAGCCAAAGGCCCCAATCGTTGTCGCGGCCGCCTTCGGCT
Source organism: Luteolibacter arcticus (assembly GCF_025950235.1). Classification (NCBI taxonomy): domain Bacteria; kingdom Pseudomonadati; phylum Verrucomicrobiota; class Verrucomicrobiia; order Verrucomicrobiales; family Verrucomicrobiaceae; genus Neoluteolibacter; species Neoluteolibacter arcticus. Next base: position 74,342 of record NZ_JAPDDT010000011.1, read on the forward strand.
TCGTCGGTGAGGAGGACGAGCGACTTCGCGCCGGTGAGGTCGATGCGGAAAAGTTCGAGCTTGCCGGACCCGATGACGGGGGATTGCCACTGTTGGCGGCCGTCCACTTCTACGGTGAAGCGGACGCTGCCGTCCTTGCCGTCGGCGATGCCGGCGAATCCTTCGAGCGATTTCCAGGAGCCATCGAGCTGCCACTCGTGGCGGGCGGGAGCGTGGGCGTAGAAGCCGTGGGTGAAGAGTTTTCCGCCGCTGATCAGCAGGGGGGAGTCTTCCGGGAGACGGTCGCGTGTCGCTTTCCCGTAGCCGACCTTGGCGTTTGCGGGCGGGAGATCGGAAAGCGCCAGCGAGCGGATGGTCTGGGAAGGCGGGCGACGGACTTCATCGGACTCGATGAGCCGCTTGGCGATGGCCAGGAGTTTGGCATCGTTGCGGAGCGCGGGGCGGGCGAGCAGGGTTTTGGCGAGGGCCTTGTTGTTCTGCTTCAGGGCATCGGCCACCGGAGCGAGGGTGAGGCGGGACTTGATGAGGGAAATGTCCGCGCTTCCGTCGCAGTCCACCGAGTAGGGATAGCGGAACGGAGTGGGGTTGAGGAAGCCGGAGGCGACGCCATTGGCCTGAAGGAAGACGACGCGTAGCTCCGCCTTTTTCCCGGAGGCGAGGGCTTGGCAGTCGAGGGCAAAGCGGCCCTCGGCATCCGGCACGGCGGAGGTGGAGGTCGCATCGTAATCGCCGCCGCCCTCGGGATCCATGTAGGCGACGACGCCATAGACCGGGGGATCCGCGGTGACGGTTCCGGAGAAGACGAAGCCCTCGCCCTCACGGCGGATCGCGAGGTCAGCGGGGATGGCGGTGGCGGGAAGGTCGATGCCTTTGACCGAGCCGCAGAAGACGGGGTGGGAGGCAAGGCGGAGACCATCGGCCAAGGGGAGGAAGGAACCCTTGCCCTCGTCCCGCCGATCCTCGCGGTAGGAGCGGTTGCCGCTGCCCATGAGCGAGGTGCCGAAGTGCTTGTTTTCATCCTCCCGCTCGCGGCAATGGGGGAGCCCGAGCGCGTGGCCGAGCTCATGGCAGATGCCGCCGATGAAGATGGAGTTGTAGCGGCCGACGGAGATTTTCCCGTAATCGCCGTCCTGGACGAGCGGTTCCTTCTTTTCTAACAAGGCGAGATCGAGGATTGGCGAGTCCACCTGCCACGCGGTGCCATTCCGATGGGAGCCGCCAGCGTAGTAGGGGCTGTTTTGGGAGATGGTCGATTGTTTTGGATCCCAGGTGGCCATGTTGCAGAAGATGACGATCGTCTCCCGGTCGGGATCGATGCCCGCGGCGCGGAGCTGGGGCTGGCATTCGCTGCGGATGGCATTGCCGCTGTCGCGCTTGTAGTCGGCATGCGGACCGCGACCGCGGACGAGGTGGATATTGATCAAGCCATCGGCGGCGTGGTCGAAGCGCAGCGTGCGCGGGCCGAAGCCGAGGCGCTTCATTTCACCGGCGTAGAAATCGCGGATATCGAACAAGGCGGCGCTGAGGCGTTCGCGGTGGCGCGGTGCCGGTTCGCGGTCGGCGGGGGTCCAGAGGACGATTTGGAGTTTCCGTTCGGCGCGCTCGGGGTTCTTGGCCTGCCACGCATCGAGGATGGCGCGGGCGGCGGGGACTTGGGTGGCGATCTCTTCCTGCGGCGTGGCGACAAGCGGGAAGGGGAGCAGAGACAAGGAGATGAGAAGGACGTGGCGGGCGAATGAACTTTTCCGGAGCTTCATTGTTTTGAGGGGCCGTTGCCGGGACATGGGTATGAAATGCGGCTTTGCTTCACGACCTGACGAAAAATCGCCAGACCCCGTGATTTCGGATCGCCCGCCGGAGTATGGTGAAGCGCGCCGCGGGAAAGGTCAGGATTTGCCCTCCGCACGCATTCCATCCCAAGCTCTCCGCGCCATCTCCTTCCGTCCATGAAATCCAAAGCCCTGTTCCTCCTCGCCATCACCGCCAGCCTTGCCGCCAACGCCATCGCCGCGGATGCCAAGAAGCTGGTCATCATCGCCGGCAAGCCGAGCCATCCTGCAGGCATGCACGAGTTCCACGCTGGTGCCTTGCTGCTCCAGAAGTGCCTCGCCGATGTGCAGGGGCTGGAAGTTTCCGTGCATCCGAACCACTGGGTGTCGGATGAAAGCGTGTTGGAAACCGCCGATGCGGTGGTCGTCTACGCCGATGGCGGCAACGGTCATCCAATCCTCGAAAAGCCCGGCCGGAAGGAGAAGATCGCCAAGCTGATCGAGCGCGGCGGCGGCTTGATGCTGATGCACTACGCCGTGCAGTGCGCCGATCACGGCAAGGACCAGGGCGAATCCGGCGAGGTCTTCCGCGACTGGGTCGGCGGCGCGTATGAAGCCGGCTTTTCCTGCAACCCGATCTGGGAAGCGGACATCAAGAAGTACCCCGACCACCCGATCTGCAGCGGGTTGAAGCCGTTCAAGATCGCCGACGAGTGGTACTTCTCGATCCGTTTCCGCGAGGGAAACGAGGGCGTGAAATCCGTACTCGTCGCGACGCCGACCGATGAGACCCGCGACGGTCCCTACGTTCATCCCAAGGGCCCGTATCCGCATATCCAAGATAAGAAGGGCGAGGCGGAGACCATGATGTGGTGCGTCGAGCGCAAGGACGGCGGCCGCGGCGTCGGCTTCACCGGCGGCCACTTTCACAAGAACTGGGGTGACGATGAGTTCCGCAAGGTGGTGCTGAACGCGATGCTCTGGGTGTCGAGGGTCGAGGTTCCGAAGAGCGGTGTCGCCTCCAAGGTCCGTGCCGAAGAACTCGGCGCGAATCTGGACAAAAAATAGCCCCTTGCCGCACCGGTTCTAACAAAGGTCTCAATCCGTCTCCGATGAAAGCCACAGCCAAAACATCCGTCGCGCTCGCGCTCCTGGTCGCCGCCACCGCCCTGTCCATGCGCAAGTAGCCGGAGGGAAGCGGCGGTGAAGCGTTGTCAGCTTCCGGAAGCCGCGGAGAAGCGGTATTTCGGGCACGAAAGCGCCAGCTGAAGCGGCGGCGGAACGACCCTCGAAAGGTGGGGGAAGTCCTTCTTTGATGGACCGGAAGGATCCGCTTTCAAACGGAGAGCGGATCAGCCGTCTGGTTTCCGGCGCGGAGTCGGGTGACCGGTGCGTCTGCGAGGAAAGCATCCGGGAGTTGATCGCGTTGATCGATCATTTGAGCCCCGGCGAATTCAGGGAATCGACTGATCAGTTGCGGCCGTTCTTCGACAACGGCATGACAAATGCGAACCGCTAGGTGTTCTTCGCGGCGTGGGCGAAAGGCGATGGTGAGAGTGCGGTGGATTATGCGGAAACGGAACCGGCCGACTTGAACGAGCGGAAGTCGGCGTTGCGCGCCGCCTTCGGGTCGTATGCTTCGGCCAACGAGGGAGGCGCAATCCAGCGGGCGAAGTCGGTCGCCATCAACCGTCCGGCCGACATTTTTCGCGGACGTCGAAAAATATTTTGTCCGGAATCCGAGGCGACCGGGTGTTCCTTGTTGAACCCGATGAGAACCGACGACGCCAACCTTTTGGGACTGTTCGCCCGCGAGCGGGATGAGTCCGCTTTCTCGGAGCTGGCGCGTCGTCACGGCGGTCTCATTTTCCACACCGCGCTGCGCCGCACCGGCAACCATGCCATGGCGGAGGATGTGTCCCAGCAGGTGCTTTGCGCGCTGGCCCGCAAGGCCGCCCAACTCGCGCTCACCACCGCGGGGTGCTGATCCTCCACTTCTTCCGCCACCTGTCTTTCCCCGATTGCCGTCAGCACCGGCAAATCCGCCCGATTCCCGACGCATTTGATTCCCAACACCCATCATGAAACGAACCGCCATCATTCTTGCCGCTCCCGTGCTGCTTGTCACCGGGGTGCTGTGCTACCTGAGCATGGATTCTCCGCCGGCTGAAGAAGCGGCGGCGACGAAATCGCCGGCCCCGCGGGCAAAGGCGATCCCCGCTCCCGGAGCGCCTGCCGTGCCGCGCGGCGAACGGGCGGCAGCCGCCGCACCGGTGCTGGAGATTCCCGAACTGGCCGCTCTGAGCGAATGGCAAGCGCGCTGGCAGAGCGCGGAGCCAGACCGGCGGCCGACGCTGCTGGAAGAAGGGCTGCGGCTCGCGGCGGCGCGCAAGCCGGTGATGGCGGAGCTCATGCGCACCCGACCGGAAGAAGCGCTGCAAGCGGCGCTGACCTGGAGCCAATGGGCGGCGCTGCCGGAAGCGGTGCGCACGCTGACCGAGCGGCCGTTCAGCATGACGGCGAACTACGATGTGCTTTCCGACTGCCGTCCGGCGGAGGAGCGCAACCGGGAGCCGCGTCACCTGACCTGGCTCGGGACGGCGGAGGGCTCGCTCAAGGTGCATCCGTGGAGCGGGTGGAAAGACGTGACGAGCAAGAGCGGACTGCCGGTGCAGGGCATCCGGCTGGAGGACGAGGTGGTGCTTCGTTCCGGGGTATTCCAGTTGCTCGACGCCGCGGATGCGGCGGCCGTCGCCGGGCTGTTGCCGTCGCGGAAGGACGATGCCGGACTTCAGGTCACGGCGCTGGTCGGCGGCGAGCGCGTCACCTTTCCTGATACGAGTTCGGTGAATGTCATCGCCGGCGAACTGACCGCCGCGCTGCTTTTGAACGGGCCGCATACCGTGGAAGCAGGGCTGGCGATCGCCTTCTCCAGTTCGAGCGGGCAGGCCGGCAGCATCATCGGCGGAGCGTCCGCCGCGTCGCTGGCATGGAGCGCCACGCCCAAGCGGGTGCTCGCGCTGCGGCTCGATTTCGCGGATGCCATCGGGGCGGTTTTCACCGAGGCGACGCTGGAGGCCCGGCTGGCCTCGGCCTCGGCTCGCTTGGAAAGCATGTCTTATGGAGTGACCAGACTCAGCACTATGACGGCGACGCCGCAGGTGCTGCGGCTGCCGCGAACCAGGGCGCAATACCAGGCGCTTCCCAGCACCTCCGGCCCGCTGGCGGACGACGCATTGGTCGCTGCGGTCGCGGCAGGCTATGTTCTGGCGGACTACGACATTTTCATTTTCTCGGCGATTCCCACCGGGGACATGACCGGAGCCTTCGCCAACGTCGGAGGCTCTCGGCAGTGGGTCACGGGGCAATCCGACTACGGCACCTTCCTCCACGAACTCGGGCACAACTACGGGCTCAATCACGCGAACGCCTGGGTGGGCAACCAGGCCGGTGGCGACTGGACGGAACGCAACGGCTTCGTCACCCAGTATGGCCCGGCCGCGAACGACGAGTACAACGACGTGTTCGATGCCATGGGGAACCAGCACCGGACCGCCCCCGGCAGCACGTGGGTGACTGACTTCGGGGATTTCTCGATGGATAGCAAGGTGTGCCTCGGCTGGATGCAGCCGGCGGCGGTCGCCGATGCCACGGCGAGCGGCATCTACCGGGTTCACCGCTTCGATCACGCGGATGCGGCCGATGACCCGAACCGGAAGCTGGCACTGAGTTTCCGCACGGCGGATGGCCAGCGGATCTGGGCGGGATTGCGGCGGAACTACGTCAACAACCCGCTGCTGGGTACGAGCGCCTACCTGGTGTGGGCGAACTCGGTGAACGGCCACCGCCAGATCGACTGCACGCCTTTCTCCCGGATCAATGCGATTCCGGGAAACGGCTACGACGCCGGCGATCTCGACCGGGAGGACGCCGGGCTGCCGACGGGAGTGACTTGGACCGCGCCGGACGGCTCGGTGCGCCTGACCAATCTGGGATTCGGCGGGGTGGCACCGAACGAGTATCTCGACCTCCAGGTGGAGCTGCTACCGGCGGCCGCGGCGTATGATCTTTTCACGACGGCGGCGCTGACGACACCCGGCCTCACCGGCAGCTATTTCAACAGCGGCCTCCGCGCCGTCAACCAGTCCGACTGGACCGCGAGCCAAGTAAGCACCGGGACGCGCGTCGATGCTCCGCCTCACTTTCCCTCCGCGGGCTGGGGTTCGCGGGCCGCGGTCGGAGTCACCGGCGGGACCGATGCGGATTGGAACAATTTCTCCGTGCAATGGGACGGCTATGTCCGGATCAACCGGACCACGCGGCTGGCCACGAAGAGCGACGACGGCAGCCGGATGTGGATCGATACCAACGCCAACGACGCGTTCGAAGCGGGCGAGCTCCTCAACAACGGCTGGGGCACCGGCCAGGCGGCCACGGTCGGCCAATACAGTGCCGCGTTGCCGGCCGGCAACTACAAGGTCCGGATCCAGTATGAAGAGGGAGGGGGCGGAAATTCGTTCCAACTGGTCCACCAGGGAGAAGGGGACTTTGAGATCTATCAGGACGAGCAGCTCCAGACTTACGGACTCAACGCGAGCTTCGTGAACGCCAGCCTCCGCAATGTCGCGGCGCAGGCCGACTGGACAACCACCCAGGCGATTTCGGGAAACCGTGCGGACCCGATCCCGCTCTATCTCGACAATGGCATGGGAGTCCGGAACACGGTGGGAATCACCGGTGGCAGCGATGGCGACTGGCGGAATTTCTCCGTTCAATACGACGGCTACCTCAAGGTCCTGCGCCGGACGCGCTTCATCAACTACGGCGCGGGCGGCGCGCGCTTCTGGATCGATACGAATGACGATGGCAATTTCGGGGCGGCGGCACCGGAATACACCCCGAGCAACTGGGGTCAGAACGGGAATGCCCGTTTCGGCGGCTTCTCCGGCTGGGTCGAACCGGGGGACTATCGCGTGCGGGTCCAGCAGGCGGTCGAGCAGGATGGCAACCGCTTCGGCCTGTTGGGGCAGAACGACCGCCAGGTTCATGACGGGCTTGGCCTCAGCTTGAACGGCAATGGCTGGGTCTCCGCGCCGGCCGGTGCCGCCGTCAGCGGCAACTTCACAGTGGAAGCGTGGGTCCGGCCCTCGCAGACCGCCGGGGTGATGACCGTCTTCAGCACCCAGACCGCCGCCGCGGACTTCGGCTTCGCCGGCAAGATCAGCGATGGCAACGAGGTCTCCGGAAGAATCGGCACCGCCAACGCCTGGCTGAACGGGGATGCTTGGATCGGCGTGAACTACCGCGCCAACGAGTGGATGCACGTCGCCTACGCGGTGTCCGGGAACGAGTGCGCGATCTACGTGAACGGCTGGAAGGCCGGCAGCAGAAACTTCAACGGCGTCCCCGTGCTCTTCGATGCGAACCACCCGCCGCTGATCGGCAGGGACGCCAGGAGGGTCAACGAAGGCTTCCGGGGTCAGATGGATGAAGTGCGGGTCTGGAACACCACGCGCAGCGGCGAGCAGATCGCCTCGAACTACCGCCGGCCGGTCGCCGCGAACGCGCCGGGCCTCGTCTCCTGCTGGCGCTTCGACGATGCCGCGGGTGCCGTTCCTTCCGACCTCGTCAATGCCCGCAACGGGGCTCTCAACGGTGATGCCGCGCTGACCGATCTTGAAACGCCGGTGACCCCGACGCCCGCGCTCATCGTGAACTCGCTGGCAGCGTCCGGCACCGGATCGCTGCAGGAAGCTCTGGGCGTCGCCGCGGGCTTGCCCGGTCCCGTGACCATCAACATCACCGTCACGGACGCCGCCACCGCGCTCCAGGCTTACGCGAGAAATCTCAACGGTGGTGCTGCCAACGAGCTCGTCTTCGCCAAGACCTCCGGCCCGGCGTGGCTGAACGTGGCAGCCAACGGCACCATCTCGGGCACCCCGGACGCGGCGAACGCCGGGGCCAATGCTTTCACCTTGAGCGTGACGAATGCCGCCGGCACGACCTTTGTGGTCACGCTTAACATCGACGCCGCATCCGCCGATCTCGCGGCGGACCTGGATGGCGACGGCTTCACCAACGGACTGGAAATCACCCTCGGCACCAATCCGAAACTATCCGCGTCCCAACCGGCGGCGACCTACGCCAACCTCCGCGGCTGGTGGAAATTTGACGAAAACTCCGGCACCGTGGCCGACGACTCCACCGGCCGTATCCAGGACGGTGCCGTCAGCGGTGCCACCTGGACGGCGGGCACAGCCCAAGGCGCACTGTCCTTCGATGGCGCGGACTCGGTTTCGACGCCTTCCAGTCTTCTCAGCAACCGCCCGGCGTTCACCCTCTCGGGCTGCTACAAATCATCCCTGGCCAATGGCGATCGGATCGGGCTTTGGGGCCAGGACGACGCCGTCGAGTTCGGCATCAGCGGGAGGAGTCTTCAAATCTGGACCCCCGGCGGCGGCAGCGCGTCCACCCCGCTTCCGTCGGTCGGCCAGTGGCACCACGTCACCTGCGTCGGCGATGGCACCACGTTGAAAATCTACATCGACGGCGTGCTCGCCACCACCGGCGGCTCGGCCACGTCAAACTACGGATCGTCCGCGTCCCCGTTCCGCATCGGTGGCGGCGGGATCTGGGATCCGACCGGCAATGGTTTCACCGGCGAGATCGACGATGTCCGCATTTACGAACGCGCCCTTTCTGCCGCGGAAGTCCGCGCGCTTCACGGCACGCTGGTGCCGAACCGCGCCCCGGTTTTTACCGTCGGCTCGCTCGTCGCCAACGCGACCGAAGACTTGGCCTTCGTCGGCCAACTCGAGGCGTCTGACTCGGACTACGGCGACACGCGGACCTACGAAAAGGTCGGAGCCGCTGGTTGGCTGCAAGTCGCCGCGAACGGCGCACTCTCCGGCACCCCTGACAACAGCCATGTCGGCCTGAACAACTTCACGGTGCGTGTGAGGGATGCCGGTGGTCTCACCACCGATGCGACCTTGACCGTCACCGTGACGAACGTGAATGACGCGCCGATGCTCTCCGTGGTCGCGGACCAAAGCATCAACGAGGACACCGCCACCTCCGCCATCGCCTTCACGGTTGGCGATGTCGATACGGCCATCGCGTCTCTCACGGTCACAGGCGCCTCGTCCGACACGACCTTGCTGCCTTTGGCAAACGTGGTGCTCGGCGGCAGCGGCGCGAACCGCACCGTCACGCTGACTCCCGCTGCCAATCAATTTGGCGTTTCCAACGTCACCCTAACGGTGAGCGACGGGACCGTCACGGCGACCGATACCTTCGTGCTCACGGTCGTCCCGGTGAACGACCTGCCCCTCGCCGTCAACGATGGCAGCGCCGGCACGCCCTTCGCCACCCTTGCGGAAGATGCCGTATCGTCGCCGCTCGCGGTGCTTGCCAATGACAGTGACTTGGACCTCAACCCGCTCACCGTGACTGCGGCGAACTCACCGAATGGTTTCGTCGTGATCAACTCGGGCACCACCCTGACCTTCACGCCTTCCGCAAACTTCAACGGCGCGGCGACGATCAACTACACGATCTCCGACGGCGAGGGCGGGAGTTCCAACGCCACGGTCGTTGTCACGGTCACGGCGGTCAACGACGCGCCGACAATCTCTTTGGTCGCGGACCAGAGCATCAACGAGGACACCGCCACCTCCGCCATCGCCTTAACGATCGGCGATGTTGAAACCGCCGCCGCGTCTCTCACGGTCACCCGCGCCTCGTCCGACACGACCTTGTTGCCTTTGGCGAACGTGGTACTCGGCGGCAGCGGCGCGAACCGCACCGTCACGCTGACCCCGGCCGCCAATCAATTCGGGACGTCCGCTGTCACTCTTGCGGTGAGCGACGGAACCGCCACCACGACCGCTACCTTTGTGCTGACCGTCACTCCCGTGAACGACCTGCCTCTCGCCGTCAACGATGGCAGCGCCGGCACGCCCTTCGCCACCCTCGCGGAAGATGCCGTATCGTCGCCGCTCGCGGTGCTCGCCAACGACAGTGACGTGGACCTCGATACGCTCACCGTGACCGCCGCGACCTCTTCAAACGGTGCTGTCGCGATCAACTCGGGAACCACCCTGATCTTCACGCCCGACGCCAACTTCAACGGCGCGGCGACGATCAACTACACGATCTCCGACGGCGAGGGCGGGAGTTCCAACGCCACGGTCGTTGTCACGGTCACGCCGGTTAACGACCTGCCGGTCATCGACGCCGTCACGCTCGCCGCCTTCCAGCTCGCCGAGCGGGACGCGATCTCCGGCGAGGACTACGCCACCGCCTTCGCCGGCATCGCCTCCGATCCCGAGGGTGAAAGCCTGACCTTCACGAAACGCTCCGGCCCCGGCTGGCTCACCGTCGCCCCCGGCGGCGCGCTGACCGGCACTCCCGCCGCCAGCGATGAAGCCGCCGCCACCCCCGTCGTCATCCGCGCCACCGATCCCGGCGGGGCGTGGGTGGAGGCGAGCTTCGACCTCACCGTCATCGTCCGCCGCAGCCTGGCGGTGAACTACCGGCAATCCACCAGCGACAACACCGCGGTCGCCGCCGTGGAAAACACCTTCGCGCTGAACACCGCCGCCGCCATCACCGGACCCGTCGTTTGGAACAACCAAGCGATTGACGACGCGGGCAACGGACCTTTGGCGAACGGCCGCGGCACCGGCAGCTACTCCGGCGTCACGGTGAACTCGTTCTCCTCCGTTCCGTACCAGCGGGGATCGAACGCCCTCTCCGGCAGCGATGCCTCCCAGCGCGTCTTCCGCTACTACCTCGACGATAGCGGCGGCGGCGGCAGCTACTCTGCCAGCGACTCGGTCGGCGCGTCCATCCACCTCACCGGGCTCCAGCAGTTCGTCAAAGCCAACCGCGCGACGAGCTACACGCTGACCCTGCTGTTCAATGCGGACAGCACCATCGCCGAGCCCTTCCACGACGCGACCGTCCACAGCGGCGTGCCCTCGGAGCCCTCCGCCGATGCGATCGGCGACCTGCCTCCGCTCGGAACCATCACCGCGGCCCTACTGGGCGATGGGAAGCAACCTTTGCCCGCGGTCGGCACCGTGACCGCCGGCAAGCGCGGCTGGGGCAAGCTCGCCGGCCTGACCGATGATAGCATCACCATCTCCCTGCCCGTCAGCAGCGGCGGCAAGCGCGGCTCCATCGCCGGCTTCATCCTCACCCCGGCCACCGACCCGCAGCCGCAGCCGCAGCCGCAGGCGCAGGCGCAGGACGGCTATGCCCAATGGGCCGGCGCCCGTTTCGGCGAAGCCTCCACCGACCCCGAAACCGCTGGCAAGGAAGCCGATCCGAACCACGACGGTGTGGTGAACCTGCTCGCCTACGCCATGGGCATCGACCCTCTCGCCCCGCCCGCTGTCGGAGCGACACCCGCCCAGCGTGGACACCTTGAGCTGACGAAGAGGAATGGAACCTTCCACTTCGACTACCAGCGCGACCTGACCGTTTCCGGTGTCAGCCTCGTCATCGAAGAAAGCACCGACCTCGGCGATGCCAGCGCTTGGGCACCGGCCAACGTGGTGAAAGAAATCCTCTCCGAAGAAGGCGGGATCCGCACGATCCGCGCGACCTACACGCCACCACCGGGAGACACCCGCCGCTTCTTCCGCTTGCGCGCCAGCCAGTGACGTTATTGGGGTCTCGTTATTGGTTTTTGCGCATCGGCCTCGGTGACGGATCGCCCGTCATCGAGGCCTTGATTCTCACGAAACGAAATCTCGAAATACCCTGAAATCAGCGGCTCTCGATTCACCCGGCAAATCCCATGAACACCCCATAAAGGCCCGGCGGTTGGGGGAAGGCCTTCTGGTTGTCCTCCGTGTCGGCGAGGTTCACCGTCGAGCCCTCGACGGCCTTGAGGGTGAAGCCATGCCAGCGGTCGTCCTCCCATTGGCGTCGTGCAAGCGCCTCGCCGACCCGGTGCGCCACCTAGTCGAGGAAAGCGTCGGAGAGGCGGCACCTGGCCTTGGAGTAGGAACTGGTGTCGCTGGACGAGACCGGCAGCCCCTGGGAACGGCACCAGCTCTGGACGAAGCCGATGGCCTTCGAGCAAGGGGCGTTGCCTTCCAGTATCTGGGCAAGCCAGGCCCAGAACACCGGGACATGGCCGAAATGGCGGTTGCGCCGGGTCGGGTCGATCCTCCCGAGGAAAGCCGATGGAAGGACGTCGCCGAACATCACGGAATAACCGCTGAGGGACTCGCCGGCCAGCGACTCGCGGAGCCTGCGGATCCCGGCTTGAAACCTGCGGCGTGCGGTGGCAAAGACGTGTGACGGAAAGTTGGCCAGGACGGGTTGTTGCTTCACAACTACAACTACCGTACTTCGGCCGGCTTTCCGTCACCCCTGCAGCCCGAAAACGGGCTTAACCCCGTGCCATTCGGGACAGGCACTTTTATCCTATTGGCACTTTTAACCTATTCATAGGTGACAGTGAGCTTCGGACGGTTGGCCGCCGCCGTGTCCTCGCTCGAGCTGAAGTCGAGGCCGTTGGAGTTGTTGACGTAGTCCATGATGATGAAGCCATGGTTGCTCGAGGGGCTGTTGACCCACGATTGCACCTTGGCGACGCCGCTGGCATTGAGCGCGAACGTTTTCAGCCCCGTGGTGGAGCTGCTCATCGTGCCGAGAACGGTGCTCTCGCGATCGGTCGATGTGTTACTGGCTCCGGGGGTTCCCCAGTTCGCGCCGCTGGCGGCGATGTTCCATGTGGCTTGCGATGGGGTCCAATTACGGCGGAGGGCGTAGATCTCATAGGCTTCCGTGGTGACATCGGTGACGTTCACCGTGATGCTGGCCGCGGTGACTGTCTTCCCGGCAGGGATGGAGGACAGATTCCACCGGATGAGGCCGGCGTAGTCCGGACTGCCGTCGATTTCAATCGAGGTGGCGGTGCCGTAGTTGGTGGTCGCCGCGTTGCTGCGGATCTTGGTGTCGGTGGCGCCGCTGTAGCCGTTCGTGCCATTCTGGAGAGAGACGACGGTCGAGCCCGCGCCGGGCACGACGGTGATGCCGACGTTCGCGGAGGTGGTGATAGATCCCTGATTGTCGGTCGCGCGGGCGGTGACGGTGTAACTGCCAGCCGGCACGCTGCTCCACGAGATCGAGTAGGGGCTGGTGCTGTCGGAGCCGATGACGGAACCGTTGGCGAGGAATTCCACGCCGGTCACGCTGCCGTCGGAGTCGGCCGCGTTCGCGCTCACCGTGATGGCCGCGGGGGCCGTGAAGCTGCCGCCGCTGGAAGGCGCGGTGAGAGCCACGGTCGGAGCGACGTTGCCCGGGGTGCCCGCGTCGCGCGGATACATCGTGATCACGCCGCCATTCGAAGGATTCCAGACGTTCAGGCCGGACGGGAGGGCGAAGGGATTCGAATCGGAAACGGAGGCGACCGACGAGACATTCGCGACGTCGATGGTGCGGAGTTCCATGCGGTCCTGGTAGGCGTGGACCCACATCAGGTTGTTGAAGCTTTCGCTGTTGCGGGTGTAGCTTTTGTTGTCGTTGGCGGAGCGCAGCGGGGCTCCCCAGCATCCTTCACCGACATAGACGGTGCCATTGGCATCATCCCGGGTGAAGGCGCTGGCCGAGGAGGTGCTGCCGGTGGGCCGGACGGGCCAGGTGGTTTTCACACAATGGGAGTCGCTCTCCGAGACGAGGCTCATCGCGTGGTCGTAAAAGGGCTGGGCCCAGGCGGAGTAGATCGCGGTGTTCTCTGCTTTCGCCGATTCGTGGGGGAACATCGGCTTGTGATACTGCGCAATCTTCCACTTCGCGGCGGTGTTGGCCGCGAGGTCGTCCGACAGCCAGGTGCCTTGGGTGCCGCCGGCGGTGATCTCGCTGTTGAGGGTGTAAAGCCGCATGAAGCTGCCGCCGACGTTGAGCGCGTAGTAAACGTTCGCGTTGGGGATATCGAACATGTCCACAAGGCTGAGATTATCGTCGTGGTTGCCGCGGGCGGCGATGATGGGATACATCCGGCCGTCGGTTGATTTGGTCTGCTGCCAGTCGGCGAACCAGTCGGCCCACTCGGTGTTGGTGTTGCCGTCGGTGTAGTCGCCGCCGAAAAGAACGAACAGCGGGCGCAGCTTCGAGACCATCTGATTGGCCTGCTGGCGGGGGGTGCGGTTGTTGCGCGAGTCGCCGCCGGTGATGTAGGTGAGATCCTTGGCCACCGTCGGAGCGGTGCGGAACCACATCCGGGCGCTGGTGCCGGAGCTGTCGCGTACGACGAAGTAGTAGGCAGTGTCCGGGGACAACCCGGCTAGGCGGGCGAAGCTGTGCGTCATGCCCTTCGCCGTCGTCGTGCGAGCGGGGGTGGCGCTGAGCGGATAGGACGCGTAATTGGTCCCGTGGTCGGTGGTGCCGTAATGGACGACCGGACTGGAGCCGCCGTTCTGGCGCCAGCCGACGACCATCGTCGACGAGGGGTCGGCCCGCCACGAGAGGCGGAAGTAGTCGGTCGCCGCGGTGGCTTGATCAGGAGTCAAGATGGCGAGCAAGGCGGCCAAGGCCGCGGCGGTGGGCTTCAGGATTGGATTCATGGTTCAACGGGTGTGTTTCTGGTTTCGGCGCCGTGGCTTGGGCCGGCGGCGAGATCGTTTCATCGCGCCGCCGGTCCGGGATCAGGCCGCGCACCAAGAGCCCGAGCACGACGAGTGGCAGCAGCGCGTTCGGGAGGCGGACGAGCATCTCCGGAATCCAGAAGAGCGCGCTTTCGTGGAAATTCTCCGGCGTGACGTTGGCAACAACGCGTGCGGACGCCGTGAGGAGGCCCCACGCGAAAGCATAGGCGGCCGCGGCGACACTCAGCCGGGGGATGAAGATCGTGAGAGCGACCAGGAAATCGAGGACACCCGCGGCGAAAAGGAACGTGACGGCGGCCTGCTCGCCGAGGCGGAGGATGGTCATGGCCATCGTCACCCACTCGCCGGGGAGCGGATAATAGCCGACCGCGTAAAGTCCATGGGCGGCGAAGGTCGCGGCCACCGCCACGGCGAGCCCGTGCCGTAGAAATGATCCGCCAGCTCCGGCCGGCCGGGTGGCGAGCAGCAAGGCGACCGGTGCTGAGATCGCACAGGCGAGTTCAAACAGCTCGCCGACACGCAGGAGCTTGTCGCGATAAACCGCGAAGGCGATAACCGCCAGCACCGTCGTCCCGGAAGCGAGCAGCAGCCGTGACCAGGTCCGCCGGGGCACGGTCACCAGCGCGGCGACCGCACACAAGGCCAGCACCACGCCGATGAACCGCGTGGCGAGCGCCAGATTCGACTCCACCACCGGGCTGGTCGCCCAGGTCGTCCAATCGAGCCCGAACACGGTTCCGACAAAGCCTTCCATCAGCGACTGCGAGAACAGGATAGGCCGGTAGGGAGTGCCTACAAAAAGGTGCTGCCACGCGCGGCCGATGAAGAGCGCGGCGCAGGCCCAGCGCAGGACGAGCGTGGTCGATCCGGCCAGCGCGGAGAGGAAACGTTGAACCCGCGGGATCGGCTGGGAGACCGGTTGAAAGTCGCGGATGTCCGCGGAGGCACGAGACTGCATGGATGGCTTTTTTCTTGATTCGCCCGTCCGCTATCAGCGCGAAACGGTTAGATACATCAACGCTATCTCTCTAAAACCGGGGAAGAGAATGGATGTGAAGGAATCTTCACCTGGCATGCGGAGGATTTGCATCGACACGTGGGGCGCCATCCATGGTTGGAAGTCGTGGTGTGAACCCACGATCCATCCCGCTGCTGCCTGTGCTCGCCGCCGCCCTTCTGCTCGCCGTTCTCGCGGCGGGATGGCTTTTCCACCGTGGGAGCGCGGTGGCCTCGGATGAGGTACCCGGGGGTGGCATCCACTCGCCACGCCGCGCGACCGAGCAGTCTAACAAGACTGTGCGTCTAAAAGGCGCCGGGATCGGGCAGCACCTGGCAACTTTGTCCGCGGAAGAGGCCCTCCTCGAGCTTCAACCCCTGGCGGAACGGGATCGTGCCGCCGCGTTCGAACAGGCTTTGGCGCTGGCGCTTCACCCAGGTAGCGAAGAGTTGGCTCGCGGGGTCTTGCGCGGCCTGATCGGCGCCGATCTGCCAGCTACCATCGCATGGGCCGAGAGCCGCGGGCCGTCGCCGGAGATGGAGCTGTTCTGGGCGGCCGCCATCGATCTCACTGCCGGCCCGGATCCCGCGCGGGCATTCGAGCTGTCGCACCACGTCCACGGTGATCTCCGGCGGTCGCTCCTGGAAGAAATCTTCGCCGAATGGGCCGGCGAAGACCCGGAGTCGGCGAAGCGCGCCGCCGGGAGTCTGGCCTCGGATGAGGAGCGCCTCGCCGCGCTTCGAGTGGTACTGGCGTCGGAGCTGGATCGCGATCTCGAGGCGACGATTGCCTGGATTGAGTCGGTCGGGGATCTCGAACTCCAGGATGGGCTCTACTATCAAGCGGTGCGGCACTGGGCGGCGAGAGACCCCTCGGGCGCGGCGGACTTTGCCGACTCGCTGGTGGAAAGCGACTATAAGACCCATGTCGCCGGCCGCCTGCTCGAGTCATGGGTGAGAAGCGACGCGGATGCGGCGATGGCTTGGGCGTCCCAACTGCCTGACCAGGAATCGCGTGAAGAAGCGATCTCGCGCGGGATCCGGCTGGCATTCGAAGGATCGCCGGAGCAGGCCGCTGACGTGGCGCTGAGGCTGCCGGGCGAGGGCGACCGTGCGGCCGCGCTCGAGCTCGTCGTCAGCGCCTGGGTCGAGCAGGATCCCACTGCCTTGGAAAAGTGGGTGGACGACGTTCCGGATGCCAACGCCCGGGCACGGATACTGCAGATGATCCAAGACCACCTCACTCCCGCGAGGTGATGGCCATGGCATTAAGATGCCTGTCAGTCTGATGCCTGACAATCTCGCTGCCCAGCAAGCCAACCCGGAGCTGGTGATGGAACAGATGATCGCCGGCCGCCGACTGGCCCACCCGGTCTTCATGCAGCCAGGGACGAGGACGCGGCATGAGCCATCCATTTCAATCGCATCGCGCGATCTGCAAATGGCCCCGGGAGACAAACCCCCCAGGGCCATTCGACCTCTATTTCGTACCCAGGAAAACACTCAACAGCCGGGAGGTGCTGCTCCTTGGACATCGGAACCACGGGAACCGGGTCGCCCCCGGTGAAGTTACTGCCCGGAATCGGGTTGAAGGAGTCGAGCGTGGTGGAACTCTCCAGATGATAGAACTGGCCGATCACGATCCCGGATGCGCCACCGATGATCAGATTGCCCCCGGAAACCGAAACGCCGGTGATGGCGAGCGGGGCATCCGGCGGCTGGGGCAATCCGGTGAAACCGGACACCCCCGTGCTGCGGATGATGGCGATCTGGGTAGTGTCCAGGACCTCACGGAAGATCGCCACGTCATCCAGCACGCCTTCGAACAGGAAGTCGGTTCCCAAGCCGCCGCCCCCGGCGAGATGAAGATCATGCAGCAGGTTGCGGCCGACCGGCACACCGGTGCGAGTCGCTACCACGGTGCCGATGACATAGAGGGGGTTAATGGTTTTTTATGGCTTGGGTCTATCGATTTTGGATTAACTTTGGAGCTATTGGTATTTGATGTCTCTGGTGTTGGTTCTCATTTTTCTCGTAGGGAAAGCGGGGCGCAAGAAATGTCCGGGCAAGTGAACCGGACTGGGATAAGGAGGGCGGCGGGATTAATGGAGTTTCAAAGGATTCAGCAAGGAGCCAGCTCTGAACGCTGAGGATGCAAATGGCACCAGCCCTCGAAGCTGACAGGGAAAGTTCAATGATTTGCCGTGTTGGATCGCGATCAAGTGGGCGATACGGGCAGGATACCCGCCTCCCAGGTGCGGCGGGAGAATCCTCGGGGTAGCGGTGGTCGAGGGCACGAACCGCGCGACCGTGCCTTGGGTGCAGCAAGACTGCTTCGCGCTTTAACTCCTCCTGTTGGCGGTGTTCCTTCAGTCAGGCCGGCTGCCGGATGGAGAGCGCGTTATTCGCCGCTATCGAAGACCAGCACCTCGAAAGGCTGGAGTTCCACCTTGATGGGCTCGCGTGCTTCCAAGTTTAGCGCCCTGACACGTTGTTCTTTGTAAGCGGATTTCAACGCATAGCGGGTGGAGGCGTACTCCGGCAGTTCAAAGATCGCCTGCGCGTCGAGTGTGATTGTGCGCGGCTGGTCGTCAGGATTGCGCAGCGCGACGATCGCGCCACCGGGAGTCCAGGAAGCCCAGCCATAGGGCTCCAGCTTGTTAGGATCGCCGCCGATCATGTGGCTATCCACAAGTATCGCGGCCTGCTTGCGCGCCCACTTTGCAGTCTCGGCGAGGTCGTCCCACGCCGCAGCATCCATCAAGTCGGGCGAAAGATAGATTTCCTGCATGCAGGTGCCGGTGGCAAAGAAGGAACGACACTCGTTGCGCAGATTGTTGCCTGCTTCGGCCACGGTTTTTCCCTGATAGTGGTGACCCAATACTATGCCGTGCAGCATCAGGGAGTTGATCGGATACAAGGGGCCGCGCTTCGCATGCTGGTAAGCTGAAGAATCGCGATAGGTGAGCCACTGTTCGCGTTTGTCGCCCCTGCCGATCCAGCCGACATCGGCGCCACCGTGCCAGGTGCAATCGATATGATTCAGCCAGAAGGGTGAAGGCCAGGTGCCGACGGTGACGTTGAGAAACAGACTTGGGTCCGCGGTGTGGAGTTCTTCAGCAATCTTCAACAGGGACATGAAGTGCGGATTCACACCATCGCCTGCCTTGTCCCACTTGAAGTAACCGACCCTGTCGTTCTTCATCAGATCAAGGCACTTGTTGCGATACCAGCTGTAGTATCGCGGCTCTGAAAGGTCGAGGGCGTCGCCATCGACGATGCCTTGCTTGCGGGCATTCGCGATGCGCATTGCCGCTTCGCCATAACCACCGAGCGGCGAGATCCAGATGCCGAGGCGGGACTTCGCACCTTCCGCGGCGGTGCGGACCCTGTCGAGGCCGTTCGGCAGTGCGGACTTCTTCCAATCCCAGAACGTGTTGTTGGCATCGTCCCAACCATCGTCAATGACGAAGCCGTCGAGGGTGACACCCCGTTGATCGCCCAGCTCGCGCTTGTAGGCTTTGATCACGGCAAGCAGGTTCGTCTCGGAAACGTTGGTTCCGGTGTCGTACCAGCCGTTGAAATGCAGGTATTGTTTGGCGGGACGAGCGCGTTCCCGTTCGAGATAATATTGGAACCCCCGCCGCAATTGTCCTTCGGGAACGACCCCTGTCACGGTGGAAAACTTCACGGTGCCGGCACCGTCGAGGCGATAATCGCACGGGAAGCCGCTGGTGAAACCTTGTGAATCGGTCTCGCTGGAGAAAACCGGAATTTCCGCCGCGGAGAAGAGGTTGCCCGAAATCACCGGACTTCCCGGAACGTCGCCAAGTGTCATTGCCTCCGGCATTTGGCGATCGATCAACTGCACGCCGCTCAGAACGACAGGTCCTTTCGGCGAAATGAGCGTGATCTCCTCGCGGATGTAGTTTGATCCATCGCGCAAGATCGCACGCCAAAGTACGGCGAGCCCCGTAGTTTCGTCGCGCAGCTTGGCGACGATGGCTTTGCCCGGTTGTTGGGTAGCAGCACGGGGGTTCTTTGCTTCCGCAGGAAGCTTCACCAATTTCGGCCCTTCGAAAACTTTCAGGCGGGATGCAACCAGGTTGTAGTCCGGCACCGGTTGAAACGGTGAGCCGATCACTTGTTCGTTGCCGTCCGCAGTGACGGAGCACCCGCCGTCCTTGCGGATATTCACGACGATTGCCTTGCCGTCCGGCCAAACAAGCGCGAGCCCTGGCCCCCAGGATTGAGCTTCATCATTGGTGCGGTCTATTTGACACCGCACCTGGCGCGTGTCCTCGGGCAATGATCGTTCCAAGAAAGCGGCGCAGTTGGCTGGCGCCTGGAGGGTGAGCCACCCCTCTGTCACGGCGAGTGAAGCGCCGGTCCTTTGCGGGGCGATTTGCCTCCACCCGGCAAGGGATGCGCTGTCGAAATCTTCCGTGAAGAGCGGTCCCTTATCGCCGAGGACCGCAAGACGATCGAAGCGTGGAGCACCAATTACGCCCGCATCCACATAGTCCGTGGCACCGCCCTTTTTGTCCATCTTGCCGACTCGCAACAATGTGGGGCTTCCCTCCCACCGCTGACGTGGGAGACGTGCGATGGTGCGCCAGCCGTTTCCGTTCGTGGAAGTTTGCGCGAGGATGTGGGTTTCATCCCACGTCAGGCCCATCCACGTTTGCGGCTCCTCCCTCGCTGCGACGACATCCTTTGCCACCGCGAGGCGGAACAGTTCGCGATTTTTCTGTGGAAAGGTTTTGCCGTTGAGTTGGTCCGAGACCTCCGAAGGGCGTAGTTCACCATTGTGCAATGACCAGCTCGCCGAAATCACTTCATTTCGTAGCGTCCACAGTGTCTCCTTGTTTTCGGCAAGAGATAGACCGGGTGCCTTTCCTGGAAAGGGTTGGAGGGCGGTGACCGGCATCAGTAGCGCGCTAAAGATCGTGGTAATCAAAGTCGGCCGGATCGGCATGGGAAGTTTAGCTTGGAGAGAAAATAAAGGCGATGGCTCGCACCATCGCCTTGGGGAAGAAACGGGTGGCGGGAGGTTTTAAGCGCGGCGACGGGGCAGAAGCACCAGCAGACCGAGGCCACCGAGCAATGCGATCGAAGGCTCGGGAATTGCGTCGCCCGTGAAGCGAAGCTCAGCGACGCCAACGCGGTCACCGCCGGGGATGATGCCGTCGTAGAAGTTGTCGGTGATCGTCATGCGGATGTAGCTGCCGTTGGTAGGCGCGAACGTGGTTTCGTCGGCGACGTTCGCCGCTCCGTTGTGGGGCACATTGATATTGGCGAGGGTCGTGTGGTAGGTGGCACCGCCGTCGTTGGAAAATTCCAGGGTGAACGTCTGAGCTTGGTTGGCGTTGAAGCTGCCAAAGTTATAACCCCACTGCACAATGCCATCCACGGTATAGGCACCGCCCAGATCAATGGTGAAGGTTTGGGGCAAGCCCCCGTCTGCAAAGAAGTCGCCCCCGCCGGCTCCCGGATCGGTGGTGACCCAGATGTTGTTAAAGCCATTGTCGCCAGCACTGCCATGGGTGGCGGTGGTATAGTTGGCGAGCGTCGGCGCGGGATCGCTGAGGCCGCTGCCGTTGATCAAGGCGGTCGGATTGCCCAGTGCTTGTTGGCTTCCCTGATAAGTGATCGTGGTCGGGGTGATCAGGGTGGTTGCGGCGGAAACGCTCCCGAAGGGCGCGAGAAACAGGGCCAGGAGGAGCAGGGGTTGTTTTTTCATTTTGATTTTCATTTTCAACAATCGGGATAGGAAATCCCGCCATCTGGAATGAGAAATCTCCCCATCGTTCAGAACCTGACAAAATTCTTAATGGGTCGCCCGAACTGCATTCCGGTAGGGACAGTTGGTGAAGATCAAGGTATCGCGATTCCGTAGCAGGTGGCGTTCGATCACGGCCCTGCCCTCCTCCGTGAAGGAGACCGTCAGTGAGAGGCAACCGGCCGTTACGTCCCAGCTGCCTTTGCTGAATTTTTGGTAGGACCTGCCGTCAATATTGATTTCAGCGCTTCCATCCTCCCGGAAGATGCGTTGGAAGACCTTGCCGTCATGCAGGTATTCCCAAGTGCCGATGAAGTCGGCGGTTGTCGATGCGATGGCCAAACCGTCCTCCACCAACAGGACCCCTCGTGAATCGAGGGGATCCGGAAGATTGCTTTCCCCGCGCACCTTCATGCGCAACGTCCAGCGTCCCCGCTGGTAATTTTCCGGAGGGACTTCGAATTGATAGATATTCCCACTGGTTGCAGTCGTGAAGCCCGCAAAACCTGTATGCGGATCGCTGGTGATCTCCGTGTCATTCCAAAACAGTTCGGCACCTTCGAGTAAGACCCCGTGGAGCCCGTTCATCCATTTGGCGATCACGCGATAGGTGCCGGGTTTCCGGATCAGATGAGTGACATCGTATTCCCATGTGCGGGTTCGGTTGGCCGGCTCCTTCAGTTCCCAAGAGAATTCACGGGAAGGAATATCCCTGGTGAAGCGCGATTGATCGAAGGGCACCGTCACGACATTTCCGCCCGTTGTTTCCACGGCATGATTTTCGATGAGTTTGACGACCCGCTTCTGTCCTTTCGGGTGGTATTCGATTTCACCACGGAATACCCCCATGTGAGCGGTGCCTGGTTGGAGCGGGACATCGAGCGCGAACTCGGTGCCGAGATCCACGATTTCGCCGTTGGCGTACGCGACGCGGAAGCCTTCCGCGCCTTTCGGAACTTCGGCAACCAACTTGCCGTGGTCGAGCCGCATGGCGTTATCGCCGTTCACCCGGAAGGTCGCCGGGCCTTCGATGATCGCACGAGTGCCGGTGGCGAAAGTAAGTTCCAGCAGTCCGGATTCGATGGAGGCGGTGTCCGCGTCTTGATGGAACTCCACCGGATGGCTGGCACCGGTCTGCGGCCATGTCACGCCGAGCATGCCGGTGATTCGCGCTTGCGCGATACCGGCACCCTTGGATTTGGGGACAGGGCGCGTGGCGACTTGGTGCCAGGCCCAACCGCCCATTCCCGTGCCCAGGATGAACATCGCCGCCATTTGCAACCAGCGTCGCCAAGGCTTGCGTCGGACAGGTGTTGCAATCACGGCTCTGGCGGCAGGCGGAAGTGCGGCCTCCAGCTCGGCCATTTCCAGGAAATATTCCTTTGCGTCGGCGTTTTCGAGCAAGCGTTGCTCCAAGCGACTGGCATCCTCGGGCGAGAGGTTCCCATCATACCAGCCATCGACGAGCCGGCGCAGTTCCTTGTCAGGCGTATTCATGGTCATTCGATGCCCTCGTCATGGAGAGTGAGGACTGTGTTTTTCTGAACGCAGTGCCGTAGCGCGAGGCGGATCCGGGAGATCGCTTTATGCAGAGCATGTGCACTGGTGCCGGTGGCTTCGGCGTGAGCGACCAGCGATCGCCCTTCCACATACTTGAGGTGGATGAGCTCCTGCTCCCGCGGGGAAAGTTGTTTGAGGCACGTCTTCAACGCGGCGGTGGGAGGTTCGCGGGTCGTGAAGCGTTGCTCCGCCAGCTCGGCCATTTCGTGGAAGAGGCCATCACCGAAAACCAGTCGATTTTCTCGTCTGCGGTCACGACGCCAGGTTGTCGCCTTGAAATACGCGACGCGGAATGCCCAAGCGATGAAGTTGCTGCCCGGCTCGAAAGTCTCCCGTTTGCGCAGGAGCACGAGGTTGGTCTCCTGGACCAGGTCTTCGACATCCGACCAGCCGCCAAGGATCGACAAAATATAGCCCCGGAGCCGCGGCTGGGCTTTTGCCAGCAAAGCATCAAATTCCTCTACCTGAACCACTGGTTCGGCATCGGAAGAGGGCAACGGAGTGATCATCGGGCAAGAAATAGAGCCATGGGAGGCAATCTCCCCACGCGCTGATCCTGACCGGGAATTTTTTTTCGGCAATCTCACCACGGCAGGAGATCGGGGTCCTTGGTGGGGAAGCATCCCTTGGGCTTGGAAATGGCAAAGGAGAAGTGGGAGCCCGGTGCTGATGGACCGGATTCGCCCCTACATTGTCCTGGAGGGCAGTGAGCCCTTCGCCAGGGCTTCCGAGCCGGCACGTCGCGGGGGGGCTCAGCGACGCCCCCGCGACGATCGCCCCCGGTGGCAGCGCTTACATCGTGGTCGGCTTCAATCCCGAAGCTCAACCCGCAGCTTCATGGTGAGCGGAATACTTTGCAAGCGGGCCGGAGGCCGGCACTCCCGGAGCTACCGCGCTTCCGCAAATGCAACGGTCGATTTTGAGCGAAGATGGTGGTACGAGATAGAACAGGCTGTCGCAGTCCCATGCCGGTTCCAGCGGCGTCGAAATTTTTTTCCGATTTCCCGTCCGCTTTATCCTAACGGTTCCGAATCCTTGATGAAACTAATGAACGATAAGGATCTCATCCGCGACTTCGCCGCCACCCGCTCCGAGCAGGCGTTCCGGCGGTTGGTGGATCGCCATTGCGATTTCGTCTATAGCGTGGCCGGCCGCGTGACCCGCGATGCCGAGCTCGCCCGGGATGTGTCGCAGCAGGTCTTTAGCAAGCTCGCAGCGAAGCCAAACTCCGTTCCTGCGGGGGTGCCGCTGGTGGCATGGCTTCACCGGACCTGTCGCTCGCTTGCGATCGATGTGGTCCGCAGCGAGGAGGCCTGCCGCAAGCGCGAGGCCGCCCTTTTCCACCCTTCCGCGATGAACTCCGAAACCACTCCTGACTGGTCCCGCCTGGAGCCGGTGATCGACTCGCTCATAGACCAACTGCCCGAGCTCGACCGTCGCGCGGTCGTGCTGCGCTTCTATGAGAAGCGCTCCCACGGAGCGATCGGCGCGGCACTCGGCTTGAGCGAAGAGGCCGCCCGCAAGCGCCTCGAGCGGGCGCTTGAGCGACTCCGCGGCCTGCTCGCGAAACGTGGGATCGCCACCACCTATGCGGCCCTCGCCACGATTCTGCCGGCCCATGCGATTTCCCCCGCCCCAACCGGGCTCGCGGCCTCCCTTTCCTCGACGGCACTTTCTACCGCCACCGTCACCACCATTTCAGCCACCACAATCATCGCCATCATCATGAAAAACAAAGCCATTCTCGCCGGAGCGTCGCTGCTCCTCTTCGCCGGGGCAGCCCTCGTTGCCGTGCCGCAAGTTTCCCAGAACAAGCCCGGCGCGGCTCCCGGCGCTGCGTCTTCACCAGAGGACTTCAAGCGGAGCGAAAGCGACCTGCCCGCCGCCTCCGCGGCGATGTACCGGAGGACTGAAGCCAACGAACGCCTGAATGAAAAATACGGAGACTCTCGTACCAAACTGTCCAAGCATCTCGTCGGCGAATTCACCGTCGTGATGGAGGAGGTAACGTCGGCCATGGAGATCATGGCCCGCATGGGGATGGGGAATCGAATGGGAGAAGACCCCGCGGAATTGCTGGGTGATGCCGGCGAGGGGCTCACCCTCACCGAGGAGCAGAAGAAGAAGATTGCGGAGCTTGACGCCGAGCGCATGAAACACAGGAGGGAGTCCATACGTGCCAGGATCGCGGCGATTAAAAAGCAGCCCGCCGAGCTGATAGAAAAGTTCCTTGCCCGGGACGCCGTGAAGCGCGGTGCGATGACCCGTGGCGAATATGATCAACTGACCGAGAGCTTCAAATTGGGCGACCTGGAAGCTTTCGACATCAACGGCAACGCGCTCGATGATCAGCTCTTCGTTAATGGCATGCTGGCGATTCTCGACGAAGAGCAGGCCCGACTCTTCCAAGAAGGCCTGGCCACCCGCAGCCCGGAGGAAGCAAAGGAAGCCGAAGAGAAATTCGTCACGCTCGAGGAATTCGAGGAGAAGGTGAGATCGAGGCGCAAGATGAGCCAAGGCATGCTCCAATTGATTGAAGGGGTTACGGAAGAGGTGACGGAAGAGGAGTAAGATTTAGGAAGATGTCGCCGAAGTGAGGGCGGCGCGACAGAACGTGTTGGGGGCAGCCACCCTAGACAAAGGCTACGACAGCAACGCGATTCGGGAGAGCCTCGCTGAGGATGGCATCGAGCCGAGAACGGGGTGGGCACCGTGGCGGCTTCCGGCACGATTGCGGTCAGCCCGGCGGTGGATACCACCTACACCCTGACGGCCACCTCGCCCGGCGGATCGGTGACGAGCACTTTCGCCACGGAGATCATCAACCCGGCCGTCACCACCATCGACTACGAGAACTTCGATATCGCCGGTGACGAGCAGGCGACGCTCGGCGATGCCGGTGTTGTCAATGACTTCGCCAACATCAGCCTTCCCGGCGACGTCGAACGGCTGCGCCTGACTCCCAACACCGATTCGAAGCAAGGCTTCGCCTGGTTCCGCAAGCGGGTGGACCTTTCGACAGGTTTCCAGAGCCACTTCGACCTGCAGTTCATCAACTTCGGCAACACCGAGGGAGCTGACGGCATCGCTTTCATCATCCAGAATACCCCGGAGGGCACCGGGGCGACCTTCAATGAAGCGGAGAACGGTCTGGCCTCGAACGCGCTCAACATCTCCTTCGTCTCCTATGACAACGATGGGGGCGGGCCGCTTGAACCGAGTTCCACGTTCATCCGGGTGCGGGATGGAGCCACCGTGCTGGCCACCTCGGATCTCTTCCCGCTGCGGGGCATCGCCGATTTCACCCAGAACGCCGGAAGCTCGGCTCCCTGGCGACACGGTTCGGAATTGGGAGAATCCCATCTAACCGGATACGGCCGCCCGCTGCGCTATGCGAGCCCCGTCAGCGTGCCCGTGGCATCCTGGAACTTGTCCGTCTCCACGCCCATCTTCTGGGTGACGGTCAGCAGCACGTTGGAAAGAGGCGGATGTTTTTCAGGATCGTGGGCGAGGTGCTGGCCGTGCTTCAGGCCCCACGCGCTGCCGCCGGCGACGATCAGCGGCAGGTTCTTCGGCGAATGGTCGCCGCGCTCGCCGCTGTTCATGCCGGAGCCGTAGACAATCATGGTGTGGTCGAGCATCGGACGGCCGCCCTCCTCGGTCTCCTTGAGGAAGCTCAGGAAACGGGCGAGCCGTTCGAGGTAGCCGCGGTCCACCTCGGCGAGCTTCTTGAGCATGCCCTCGTCGCCGCCGTGGTGCGACAGCTCGTGGTGGTTCTGGCCGCCGGGACCGTAGCCGCCGGCCTCGCGCGCCCACTCGAAGGTGATGACGCGGGTGGTGTCGGTGAGGAAGGCGAGGTAGCTGATTTCCAGCATCACATCGAGCCACATCGGGCGGTCGTGGGCGTTGCCGGGCTGGCTTTCGAGCTGTAGGCCGGCGGGGTTGACGGCCGGCTTCGGGACATCGATCCAATCGACCTGGCGCTGCACCCGTAGCTCGGTCTCGCGGACGGCGGCAAGGTACTCGCCGAGCTTCGCCTGGTCGGACTTGCCAAGCTTCTTCTCGAGCGACTTCGCTTCGCCTAACACGTCGTCGAGCACGCTGCGTTTCTCGGCGTAGCGCCGCAGCGTGGCCTCGCGCGACGACGCGTCATCGGGGACGAAAAGCCTCTCGAACAAGCGCTGCGGGTTGTTCTCCGCGGGCAGCGGCGTGCCGTTGCGGTCGAAGGCGAGCGTGTGGCTGTGCAGCGCGCCGCCGGTGCCGGACATGTCGCCGATCTCGATCGACGGTAAGCGCGTCTTCGCCCCGATCTGCTCGGCGATGACCTGGTCGATGGAGATCGTGTTGGTGTAATCCTTCCCCGGCACCGCGCGCAGGTCGGCCCCGGTCAGCCAGGTGTCCGCGCCGGAATGGCCGCCGGTGGCCTGCGGGTGGCCGAGGCCGCTGATGACGGAAAAGTTCTCCCGGTGGTCGCGCAGCGCGCCGAGGGTCGGCGAGAGCTCGTAGCCCGCGCCTTTGCCGGCGGGGATCCAGTCCAGGATGTTCACGCCGTTCGGCACGTAGCAGAAGATCGCCCGCGGCGTCGGCGTGGTGCCGGACTTCGCCAGCGGCCGGAACGTCGAGGGTGCCGCGTGAAGCCGCGGCAACATCGCTTCGAGAAAAGGCAGCGCCAGCGTGGCACCGACGCCGCGTAGCACGGCGCGGCGGGAAAGAGGCGTGCGGAAGATCGGGTTCATGAAACTTATTTGGTGGTGAAGAGGTCGGACTGGACGATGTCTAACAAGAGCGCCCGCAGCCGGTGGCCGTCGCGCTTCATCGCGGTGACGGAGGATTTCACCGTGGGGCGATCCGAGAAGCCGAGTTCGCGGCCGAGGGCGTAGGTGTAAAGCTGGCTGGCGAGCGAGTTCAGGAAAAGGTCGTCCTTCTTCAAGAGCTGCTCCTGAAGTCCGGCGACGCCGACAAACTCCGCGCCGTCCGGCATCTTCGCGCTGGCATCGATCAACGGGTCGTTCGGCTCGATGCGGCCCTCGTAGCCGTGGCCCTCGCGGTCGCGCCACTGGCCGGCGGCGTCGAAGTTCTCCAGCGCCAGGCCGAGCGGGTCGATCTTATCGTGGCAGCGCGCGCAGGACGCGGCCTCGCGGTGGATCGCCAGTCGCTGGCGCACGGTGGCCTTGTCGATGCCGGGCACCTTCGACGCGATCTCGCCGACGTTGGCGACCGGCAGGCCGGGATCGCTGCCGAGCAAGGTCTTCAGCACCCAGGTGCCGCGGACCACCGGCGAGGTGCGGGTGCCGTTGGAGGTGATGCTTTGGATCGATGCCTGCGTCACCAGCCCGCCGCGATTTACGCCGGCCGGCACCGGCACGCGGCGCATCGCGTCGCCCTTCACGCCGGGGATGCCGTAGAAGCGGGCGAGGCGTTCGTTGATGGTGACGAAGTTGCTCTTGATGAGGTTCCGCGCGTCGAGGTCGTGGCGCAGGACTTCGGCGAAAAAGGCCTCGGTTTCGCGGACGATGGACAGTTCAAGATGGCGGTCGTATTCCGGGTAGAGGTTCTTGGCCGGCGGGTTGGTGCCGACCTTCCGCAGGCCCAGCCACTGGCCGGCGAAGTTCTTCACGAAGGCCTCGCTCTTCGGATCGGCGATCATGCGGGTGGCCTGGGCGCGCAGCACCGGCGACTCTAACAATCTGCCGTCGGCGGCGAGGCGGAACAGCTCGTCGTCGGGCATCGACGACCACAGGAAATACGACAGCCGCGAGGCGAGTTCGAAGGCATCGAGCGCGCGCGGCGCGTCGGCCGGGGCCTCCGGCTCGACCAGGTAGAGGAAATGCGGCGACGCGAGGACGGCCGCGAGGGGGACCTTGATCGCCTCGACGAACGACGGCTTTTCCGGCCGCAGTTTCTCGAACAGCGCGAGCTTCGCCTCCACCTCGCCGGGCCGCAGCGGGCGGCGGTAGGCGCGGGTCATGAAGCGGGTGAGCACGGCGCGCGCGCTGGCAAGCTCGTCCTTTTTCTCAAGCGCGGCATCGGCCAACACGCGGCGGTGGCTGGGCGGCGGCCAGCTCGCGTGGATCGGACCTTCCAACTCCAGCCAATCGACCAGCAGCGTGGGCCGGGCGAACTCGTCCTTTCCGATGAACTGCCAGTTTTCCAGCGAACGGGTCACCTCGTAGGCCTGCTCCAGGACGATGGAGGCATTCTCGGTACTGAAATGCACCCGCACTTCATAGACGGCTGGCGCGGACTCCGGGGCTGGCACGTCCATCTCGGCGATGGTGCGCGGCGTGCCGCCGAGGGCCTGGGTGATCTTCACCCGCGGTGGGCCGTAGTCGTAGGTGCGCGCGGTCTCGAAGTGCCGCATCTGCTCGTTCATGCTACGCTGGTAATCCGCCGAGCGGCCCGGATTGCGGGCGTCCTCCTCCTGGCGCTGGCGGTCGAGGAAAGGGCGGGCCGACTTGACCACCTCGGCGCGTCCCGGGATGCGGCCGGCCGCGCGGAAGCGCAGGATGTATTCGCCCGCCGTGGGCACCGTGAAGTCGCGGAAGTTGATGCCCTTGTTCCACGCCTCGTGATGCACCACGGTGAAGCCGTTCTCCACCGGATTCTCGCCGCGGTTGAGGATGATGTTCTGGCCGTCCCGCTTCACCCGCGTGCGGTCGCCGCCTTCGGTATCGTCTTCCGGCTCGAAGCGCCATTTGATTGCTGCAGGTTGCTCGCCCTCGACTAATGCGCGGTCGAGGATCTGCCGGGCGGCGGCGTAGTAGAGCTCCACCTGCATCGGCGACATGGTCAGCGCCTGGCCGATGTTGTCGAAGCCGCCGGCCGGCGGGTCTTCGGGGAACTTGTCGGCCGGGTGGAAATCGACGCCGACCAGGTCACGGATCGTGTTGTCGTACTCGGCGCGGTTCATCCGGCGCAGCACCACGCGGGTCGAGCGCTTGGCGATCTCCGCGCGCCCGAGTTCCGCGGCGAGCAGGTCGGCGAACTTGCCCGCGGCTTCATCGGTCGGCTGCGGCTCGTCCTCCGGCGGCATGTCGCGGGCGTTCATCGCGTTGACCACCTCGGTCCACTTTTCCGCGACCAGCGGATCGGTGAAATCCCGTCCGAGCGTGTCCAGCCGCAGCTTGCCCTTCTGCTTGTCGGGCCCGTGGCAGCTCAGGCAGTGCTGCTCCAGAAAGGGCCGCGCGGTTTCGGCAAAGGCATCCATTGATTCCGCGGAGACATGAGACGCCAATGCGAACAGGCCGGAGAGAAAAGCGGAACTGCGGGTGAACAACATCGCAGGCATTCGTCCCCCACGATTCGGTTGGCGGCAAGGACCGGCTGATCCGACTTTCGTCTAGTCGCCGTCCGCTCAGTCCAGCCGGATCACGCCGCGCTCGATCGCCACGGTCACCGCGCGGGTCCGGTCGGGCACCTCGAGCTTTTCCATCACGCTGCTCATGTGCGCCTTCACCGTCGCCTCGGAGATCCCGAGCTCGTCGGCGACCTGCTTGTTGGAAAAGCCCTTCATCACCAGTTTTAGCACGCCGACCTCGCGGCTGCTGAGCGGATTCCGCTTCCGCCGCTGCGCGATCCGCGCGGCGATGCCCGGCGGGAAATAGCGCCCGCCGCGATGCACCCGCCGCGGACGCGCTGCCCTGCCGCGTCCAGCTCGACCACCGCCCGGCCGCCGGCGTGGGACACCCGCAGCACCCGGCCGGTGAGCGCGGTCCATTGGCCGTTGAAGGCGAGATCGGCGACCTTGCCGGGCGGAATGACGAGAGGCTCCGGCAAGAGCCCGCAGCCGATCACCTTCATCTCCGGCGCGGCGTTCTCCGGCCCGTCGATGATCGTCACGCTGCGCCCCGGCGCCGTCACCCCGCGCACCGCCACGGCGTCGCCCTGTTTCAGCCCCGGCGGCGTCGAGTCCACATAGACCCCGCCCGTGTCGTCCGCGATGAATGCGAGGCCTGCGTCATCGGTGAAGGTTACCACCGCGCGCAGTTCGACCGGCAGTCCGGGCAGTGCTTCCTCCGCCGAAAGCTCGCGGATCTGGCGGATCGACGTCAGCGGAAGCTCCGCCCCACTCGCGACGAACGAGCAGCCGAGAACGACGGCACCCGCCAGGGATTGGAAGGCCGAGCACCCAGACGAGTGCGCCGTCGTTGGCGAAGCCGGCCCCGGGCGGCTCGGGCTCGCAGTTGAACTGCCGCGCGTGCAGCCTGGTCCCGGGCGGCAGCGTGAAATGGCTGGTGCAGACGTCTTCGAAGAACCAGTGGCGGTTCTTGCCTGTGGTGACGATGCCTTGCTTCGCGGGTCCCGTGCTGTGGCGCAGGGTGACCGGGCGTTCGTTGGCATGCTCGAGTTTCCCGCCGCCGAAGAAATTGAAGCGTTCGAAGGCGACCGGGTGCCGCGTCCCTTCGAAGCGGAACAAGGTCTTCCCTTCCGCCCCGGTGAACGAGGAACTGAAACCGATCACGCGCCGGACGTTCCCGCGGACCACGACCGTGCCGTTGAGGCGGTAGGACGCCTGCGGAAAATAGATGACGGCCTTGCCCGAATCGATCGCCTTCTGGACAGCGGCGGTGTCGTCCGTGCTGCCGTCGCCCACAGCGCCGAAGGCCTTCACGCTGGCCCAATCGTCCGCTTCGCCCAGGAAGACGGGTAGCGCTTCCAGATCGGCCCCTGGTCGCAGAGTTCGGCCCCGTATTTCCGCGCGATGGACGGCAGGAAATTGTGGTTCATGAATGCGTCCCACTTCCCGCTCTGAATCGGCACCTTTTCAGGATCCGTTTCCTCGGTGAGATCCTCCGCTTTCACGACGTGATCGGTCTGGATCAGGATCTCGGCGCAGGTCCGCTCGCGCGTCCGGCGGATGATGTCCTCGTACTTGTCATGAGCCCCATAGACGTGAAAGACGAGGAGGTCCGGCTGGAACGGATACAGGTCCGACTCGGCTGTCCGCGCCAGCAATTGCGACGCGAAGCCGCCGAGCGCGCGGTTCTCGATCCGGCTACTCGCTCGCTTTCTCGATTCGCAAATCCGTCACGCGCGTGTTCGTCGCGTTGTGCCAGTCCGGCATCAGCGGAACCAGCACCAGCTCGTGGCCGGCGGTGAGATCGACTTTCACGTTGATGTCCACTGCTTCGCCTGAGCGTGGCAAGTCGATCACCGCCTGCTGGGCGGAGCGTTGGGTGTCCTTCTTGAACACGCCGAGCTTGTAGGTCGCCGCCCCGCCTTCCCACGTCTTCGAGGTGGCCTTGCCGGTGATCCGCCAGGTGCCGCTCTCCGGCGCGATGAAGGCGAGCGCCGCGGTGCGTTGTCCCGGCTCGCCGGTCCACGGCGCGCGCACGGAAAACTCGACCGCACCGTCCGCCACGCTCACCGCGGGTTGGCCCCCCGCTTCAAGTTCCTTGGAAAACCAGCGCGTGCCGTCCCATTTCAGCGGGACGTAGTTCGCCACCATCACCGGGTCGTCCGGCCAGATCGCGTCGATGCGCCAGACGGCCTTGCCATTCGCTGTTAGAGGATTGCCGTCCGCGCTGCCGGCCTGCTTGCCTTCCCACGTCATCGGCAGGCGGAAGCCGGGCTTGGCGGCGATTGCTTTCCCGTCGCCGAGGGAGATGGAGAAGTCCCGCAGCACCGCATCGCCGCCGGCGAACATGCCGTCGATCTGCGGCAGCAACGTGAGCTGGTCACCCGCCGCGAGTTCGGCGGACTTGCCTTCGAGCGGGGCTTCTCCGCCGTTGGGTATCGTGACCGCGCCGACTTTCTCCACGCCGGTCGAGGTCCGCTTCAGCAGATGGAGCGTGGTCTTGTTCTCACTGTCCCACATTCGTGAGGTGGCCTTGCCGTGGAGCTGATAGACGCCGGCCTGCGGTGCGACGAAGGTCAGACCCGCGGTGCGCAGGTGGCGGTCATTGTCCGGCCCGTGCGGCGCGCGGGTGCCGAAGAGCAGCGCGCCGTCCTTCAGGTTCGCACCCGGTTGTCCGCCGAAACCGCCTTCCTTCACGTTCCAGTCGGTGCCGGTCCAGACCATCGGCTTGAAGTTCTCCGGCTTCCGCATGTCGGCGGGCCAGAGCTGTTCGAGCTTCCACAGGGGCTTGCCCTCGGCCATCGCGCTGCTGCCCTCGCTGCTGCCGTTCGCCTTGCCTTCCCACGCCGGCGGGAGTGTCCATTTCGGAGCCTCGCCCGCGGCCTGGACGATGAAGCCGGCGTGCTTGCGGTCGAGCGGCTCCAGCTTGGTGAGAAAGACTGTCCCGTCCGTCTTCCTGTCCGTGTAAAGGATCACCGGCCGACCGGTTTTCGAGAGAACCAGCGTCCCCTGCGCGGCGGTC
The DNA here is from genome assembly GCF_025950235.1 of Luteolibacter arcticus. Taxonomy (NCBI): domain Bacteria; kingdom Pseudomonadati; phylum Verrucomicrobiota; class Verrucomicrobiia; order Verrucomicrobiales; family Verrucomicrobiaceae; genus Neoluteolibacter; species Neoluteolibacter arcticus. Next base: position 107,394 of record NZ_JAPDDT010000011.1, read on the forward strand.
CAGTTGCCCATGATGTCCTCGGCGACAAGCTTCGCGCCGAAGTCCGGCAGCTTCACCGCCACGTCGCTCTTAGTCCCGCGGTCGGCGTAGGCGATCATCACCCCCTTTCCGTTCCGCTCGTCTTGGAAGATCGTGAAGTTCGCGCCCGGCGGCCGCACGAAGCCGACCTCGTCGCTGATGCCGATGTGGTGGTTATAGACGTTCCACATCGCGACCAGCGGCAGGGGAAAGCCGTACCAATCCCACAGCATCGTGCCCGGCCCGCTGTAGTCCCAGAAGCTCTGGCCGTGGACCTCGTAACCGGTGTGGAAAAGAATTGTCTTCTCCTGCCCGGCGATCGTCATCTCGGCCACGCTGCACGCGTGGGCGTTGGTGCTTTCTGCGGCGGTGAGATTGGTGCAGGCGATCGGTTCATCGACCGCGGTGTTAGTGTAAGCCCAGCCCTCGTTGAACCAAAGCTCGACGTGCTTGCCGCCGGCCTCTTCCATGTTCTGCTTCATCCGCTTGATGCCCTGCGCGTCGGTCAGCCAGCCTTCGTGGTAGTCGTGCCAGGAAACGACATCGATGTATTTCAAGCCGCCCGCCTTGAAGAACGCCGCGTTCACCGGGCTCGGCACGCCATAGACGTTGTTCACCATGATCTTCGCCTTGGGATCGGTCGCACGGATCAGCTTCGCGGTGCGGATGGTGAACATCGCATACTCGCCGTGGTGGCTCTCCCACTTGTCGAACTCCGGCTCGTTCTCGATCTCGAAGATCACCGACTTGCCTTTGAAATTCAGCACCGCCGCCTTCACGAACTTGTCCCACGCGGTCTCGATACCGAGGTCGGCCCACCTCGGATCATCGGCCTTCCATTTCATGTCGAGCGGCAGCGGTTGGCCGCTGTGCTCCTTGTCCATCAGCCCCGGCGGCCAGCCGTAGAGCACGACGTGTTGCGAGACGCCATGGCTTTGTGCCAGGTCGAACTCCTTCTCGTACCAGTGGAACGGCGCGCCCTTCTCGGTCTGGAAATTGTGCCACTTGGTCTCGGGATACCAACGAGTCCAGCCGAAGCCGAGCCGCTGGTACTTTTCCAGCATCATCTTCCCGCCGGCGAAGGAACCGCCGAAGCGCTCGCGGTAGTCCGGCTTCGTCGACTTCTTCGGGTAGGGGATGGAAGTCAGCGGGAAGTCCGATTTGTCCAGTAGTTCGCCCTTTTCATCCAGTACGGAAAGCCGGGCGTAGATGAATCCCTGCGGCACCAGCTTCATCGGCTGCGTCGCGCTGTGGGTCTTGCCCGCGGCGAGCGTGATCTTTTTATCCAGCGCCGGGCCGACCATGGTGACGCCCTCGTAATCGACGAACTGCCAGCGCATCGTCAGCTCGCGCGGCTTCGCGCCGGGATTGGAAACGTGCGCGACCATCTGCGCCGTCGCGCCCTTGTCGAAAGCATTGCCCGCCGCGCCGTCCCAGCCGGTTAGATTCACGCACTCCGCCACGGCTTCGATCTCGCGGCGCGGGATATAGTCCGCCGTGCCTTCCTTGCCAACCGTCACCGTCACGCCGTCGATCAGGATCGGCTCGTCGTAGCCGCCGATCTGGAGGAGATAGTGCGGGTTCGGCCAGAAACCGTCCGCCGGGACATCAGCCGGCCAGGTGAAGGAGACGCGCTTCCACTCGGTGCCGATCTCCGCGCTCTGCTCGGCCTCGCGCATCCACAGCCGCTTCGCCTTGGTCCCCGGCTCGCGGGCGCTTGGCGGCATCTGGACACCGACCCGGCCAGGCTTCTCGCCCTTTACGAAAAAGGAAACCGTCATCATTTCCCCGCGTTCGGCGACGAAGGGCGCGCTCATCACGTTTCCCTTCGCGATCCGCAGCGCGTATTCGCCGACCTTCGCGTCCTTCACCAGCGCTTGGTCCGGCGGTGCGACCTGGTGCCAGTAAAGCGTGCCGCCCTCGAAGCTGCCGTTGCGCAAGAGATTGCCCTGAGCAGCGAGCCCGAGCGGAAGCCATGCCGAAAGGATGATCGCGAAGTCGAGGGTCTTCATGGCTCTCCGATACGCCCGCCGATCAACCCTGTTTCACTTGCAGGGAGAATGTCACGCAACCGGGTGGCGAGCCCCGGGCTACCTCATTCTGGTACCGATCAGGGCTTATACTAAACATCCGTTTGGATTAAGCGGGCCGGATGGCTCGCAAGAAGACCCGCAGTGAAGAATATGCCGGTGGTTTCCCCGCTGGCATGGAAGCGTTCCAATCCCTAACAGATCATCGCGACGGCAAGGCCAAGCGCCACTACTTCGGCGGGGTGCTCTTCATTGCCCATGCCGCCATGACCTGCGGCACCCGTGGACAACCGCCCCTGCTCGCAGGCAGCAAGTCGCATTCGAGGCGCTTCACCTCCCGCGTTGCAGCTCTTCCACCAAAGGAATGACTTCCTTTCCGATCAGTCCGATGGAGTTCAGCGCTTGATCGTGAGGCAGCGAGGCGACGCTCATCTGGAATGACATGCGGGAGATGCCGCCGAGCTTGGCATCGTAGGAGAGGATCTTATGCGCGACCGTTTCCGGATCGCCGACCATCAAGGCACCGCCGGGAGACGCCCCGGCGTCGAAGTGAGCCCGTGTGGTAGGACCCCAGCCGCGTTCCTTTCCGATTTCGTTGAAGCTGCGAAGGTAGCCGGGCGAGAAATCTTCGGCTGCCTGTTCGTTGCTCCCCGCTACATAGCCTATCGCGTGAACTCCCACGGTAAGACGCTCGGGTGGGTGACCGGCCTCTGCGCCAGCCTGGCGGTAGAGATCGACCAAGGGTCGGAAGCGCTCCGGGGTTCCGCCAATGATCGCCACCATGAGCGGAAGGCCCAGAGTGCCGGCCCGGATGAATGACTCCGGAGTGCCTCCGACGCCGAGCCAGATCGGTAACGGGTCCTGGATGGGACGCGGATAGATTCCTTGGCCGTTGAGCCGCGGGCGATGCTTGCCGGACCAGTGAACCGTCGGGTTTTCGCGAATCTTGAGTAGCAGTCCCAGCTTCTCTGTGAAGAGCGAGTCGTAGTCTTCGAGTGAGAGGCCGAACAATGGGTAGGCATCGACGAAGGAGCCTCGGCCGACAATCATTTCGGCGCGGCCTTTTGAGACGAGGTCAAGGGTCGCGAAGTCCTGGAACACGCGCACCGGGTCGTGGGCACTGAGGACCGTTACTGCGCTGGTCAGACGGATACGCTGGGTGCGGCCTGCCGCTGCCGCGAGGATCACCGCGGGTGCGGAATCCGCGAAGTCAGGCCGATGATGCTCGCCGATCCCGAACACATGGATTCCCGCTTGGTCCGCGCACTCAATCTCTTCGAGGAGATTGCTCATGCGGTCGGCGGTGCTGAGTCCATCGCCCTCGGGTGCAGCTGGTGAGTTGATGACGAAGCTATCGATACCGATTTCCATGGGTGGAGCGTTGTCCATTTTCTAAGAGGTGCAAGAAGGTGCTGGTGCTTTCATGATCCTAGCGCTCAAACAGCCGTCCAGCATCCCCGGATGGTGTCGTCCGCGTCGCGTTCACCGAACACGACGCGGACAGGTCGCCTGCATCAATCGATCGTGCCAGACTGGTTTCAAAACTGACTGGCAATCGCTCGAAGCGATCTTACTTTTGGGCCTTCTGGGCGCTCGCCAACAGCTGCGTTTCCCATGCAAAGGCGATGCCGGTGGCTCCTGCATGGTCCTCGAGGACGGCGGTGAGTTGACCCGCGGTGTCCTCACGGGCCCAATCGCGCTGCCACTCGCTGAGCACCGTCATCCAGGTCACAGGCACGGCTCCGGCTTGCACCATGCGTCGAACGGCCATGTCGTGTGCCTCCGCGCTCATGCCGCCGGAGGCGTCGGTGACGATGAAGACGTCATATCCTTCGCCCAGTGCATGGATTGTCGGCATGGCCAGGCAAACCTCCGTCCATAGCGCCGCGAGGATGAGCTGCTTGCGTCCGCTCTTCTTCACGATGTCGGTGACGTTCGGATCTTGCCAGGTGTTGATGAACGTGCGGTCGATCGGCTTCTGCTCGGGGAACACCGCTTGTAGTCCCTTGATCAGATAGCCGCCCCGCTCCTCCAGCACCGTGGTGAGAATGGTGGGGACATTGAAGATCTTGGCGCTTTTCGCGAGGGCGATCACGTTGTTCACGATCATGGTTGGGTCGTGGCTGTTCAGATTCGAGAACTGAAAGGCTTGGTGATCGATCAGCACGAGAATGCTGTCTTCCGGGCGGAGCAAGGCCTTAAGGCCGGTCTTGTTGTCACTCATGATGATGGTTCCTTTCGGGTGGGCTGGTTTTGATTTGGATACTTTTCAACTGGTGCGCCCGGGTCCTTCATGACCCCGGTGCAGCAGCGCAGGATACCGGCTCCGCCAAACACAAGGTAAGACTTTGTTGGTTGGGTCGCTCAACCTTTGGGGTGGGGTTGTCGCGTCTTCAGGACTGACACTTCGGCCGACGCTGAAATCAGCTCAATGTGTTTTTACGTGGCTTGCTCATCCTTCTGGATTTGGCTACGGCGTGGCTCATGGAACTCCGCCATCTTCGCTATTTCGTGGCAGTCGCCTCCCACGGCTCGTTCAATCGCGCGGCAGTGATCCTGAACATCACCCAACCACCGCTCAGCAGGCAGGTGAGAGACCTGGAAGAACATCTGGGCGTGCCCCTACTCGTTCGCGGTAACAATTCGGTGAAGCTTACGGAAGCGGGCGAGCTGTTTTATGAAGAAGCTCGCGAGGTGCTTGCACGCGCAGACGATGCGGTCCGCCGCGTGCGTGGCGAGACGGGTAAGGAAATTCTCCGGGTGGGCTACGCTCCTTCGATGACCACGGGCATCATGTCCGCCGCGTTGGCCAGGTTTCAAGCGGCCGTACCGGGCGTGCGGATCGAACTGGCGGACCTGTCATCGAGGGAAATCAACGAGCTGGCGGCCGAGGGGCGACTCGACCTCGTCGTGACTCCCGGGGTTTCGGTGGCGAAAGGAATCCCGGGCTTCCAATTCACCGAACTGCGCCGTCTGGCACTAGTGCTGGTGCTTTCGGAGCGGCATCCGCTGGCCAAGCTGAAGCGGATTCCAGTCGCCCGGATGCATCAACTGCCGCTGGTCGGACTGGCGAAGGATAATTTTCCCGAGTATGTGCCGACGGTGCGGGGCATGTTCAAACCCTTCGGGGTTTCGCTGCGCTTCATTTCATTGGTGAACGACGGCATCTGCACCCTTTTTGAAGAATTGGAAGCGAACAATGCGGCGGCCATCTTCGCCGAGGGGATTTCCGGCATGATGCCACGGACAGTGGTGATGAGGCCGTTCGCGCCGAAGTTACCCGGCGCTCCGGTCCTGATCGGTCTTCCGGCATTGCGCCCAAAGCCACATGCCGAGACGTTCGCCCGCTTGCTGATTGAAGAAGCGCGAACTCGATAGAAGGTCTTTTGGCGATCCCGAACGCCTGAAGGAGGCCTCGGTCTCAAGGTTTTGGGGTTGCATAAAATTACATAATGGGGCGAGTTTGTTCCAACGCGGTTCCCGTTCCGCTTCAAAACTCTCCGCCTTGGTGGTCCGCTTTTATCCCACCGATCCTTCACGCTGCCGACGTATGAAAACCCGGATATTTCGATCTTGTGCCCTAGCGCTCGCGTTTGCCGCCGCTCTCCCGCCTGCCCGGGCCCAAAGTGGTGAAACCGACCCCGCGCCCGGCTACGCGGCTCCACCTGCCATCCTCAATATCGGCGGCAACGCCACCGTGGCCGCTTACTCCCCGCCCCACGAGCAGATCGAAAACCCCGCGGACGATGCCGACGACATCAACGAGAGCCGCACCCGCGAGGCATTCGCCCGGCCCATCCACGTCACTCCGGACAATCTCAATCCCTCTGGCAATCCCATCCGCCCCCTCGCCACCACGGACTGGTGGACCAGCGTCCTCATGAGCGGCGATGGCGGCACCCTCTGGCAGTATCCCATCACTTCCAAATTCGTCGCCGCCGGCATCGAGCTTCAGCACATCCTCGGTCCCGGAAACACTTCACCCGGCACTCCTGCCACCGGCTTCGCCACGGGAGGTGTTCTCCGCGTTGAGGCCTTGGAGAAACCGAATACCTCCGGCCTGCCCGACTATCCGGTCCCCGGTTCGGACTTCGAGGGCAACGGCCCCAACCTCCCTGCCGGTTGGACGATCTCGACCATACCCGGTGCCACCGGTGTGGTCCTCATTACCAATCCCGTGAAGAACATCGCGGAAACTCCGGGGCTGGATCCCACGGGTTTTTCCGGCGAGCGGTTCCTGATCACGAAGAACATCAACCCCGACAACAGCAACACGCCCCGTGGCATGGTGACCAGCCCCGCCTTCACGGTGGATCGTGGCTACCTTCACTATCAGATCGGCGGCCAGGCAAACACCGCCGAGCTCCGCGTCGAGCTGATCGACAGCACCGGCACGGTCCTGGATAGCCAGACGCGTGGCACCACCCCCACGTCGAACACCACGACGCTGATCTGGCAGCGCTTCGACCTCACCGGCCGTACCGGGCAGAGCTTGCGGATCCGCGTGGTGGACAATTCAACCGGCGCTTGGATCGTGGTCGACCAAATGTTGTTGAGCAATGAGCCGCTCTCTCCCGTTACCCGCCCCGGCTCCCGCGTCATCTCCGGCGTCGCCCGCGTCCGTGATTGGTCGGACTGGATGGTAAAGGTCCGCAAGACCGACGCCATCAACCCCAACATGACGATGGATGTCTCGCTCGCCCGCAACATGCCCTTCGCCTGGGTGCAGATGGCCAATGCGAACCCTCGCGTCAGTTTCGATGTTGCCCCCGTCATTCGGAATGCGGCCGGGACCACGCTTTCCAGCGGGGATCTGGGCAGCCATGAGAGATTGTCCGTTGAGGTTTCCGGCCGTTTTTACGGCCTGCACGGCCCGGCCGGCACCTCCTTTGCCTACGATTCCACCACCCGCAGGCTCACCGCCATTCTTCCTGACACGGCGGGTTCCGACTACCTCGTGGTCAGCGCCATGCTTGCGGCCAACCAGCTCGACACCCTGGACACCTATGCCTACGCCCGTCCGGAAAAAACAACCGTCACCTACGCCTACGATCCGGCCAGTCCCACCGGCGGAGCCGTGCAATCGAACTGGAGCTATCAGATCACCCCGCTGAAACCCGGCGCCGACAAGGTTCTCCAGGGCTGGCTGTCACCACACTACCGAGAGACCGGCGCAAACCTCGGCTTCGTGGCGGGTTTGGAATACACCACCCCGCGTGGCCTCTTGCGCTGCGGCGAAGCGGTTGCCACCACCGGCTTCACCATCAACTACGGCTTCAACGGCATCCTCGGGAATTTCGCCAAGCCCACCGTGCTGAACCTGCCGGATGGCTTCGATCCCGCCTACATGGAGACCCTCCTCCGCGAATACGACCGCACCAACAACGGCGTTTGCGATGACACCTATTTCGGCGCCAAGAACCTCGTGAAACATGGCCGGGCCATGCACATGGCCAAGGAACTCGGCCTCACCGACGTCTATGAAAACCTGAAGGCCGAGCTGAAAGCCTCGCTCACCGACTGGTTCACCTACGACGGCACCGAGCAGAACCACTACTTCGCCCACAACGAGCGCTGGGGCCATATCATCGGTCACAACTTCGTGCCGGATTTCAATCTCGCCGGCTTCACCGACGTTCATTTCCACTACGGCTACTACACGCTCGCCTACTCGCTCCTCGCGCAGGAGGACGAGGCATTCCGCGACCAGTTCAAGGACATCGCCGTGGAGCTTGCCCGCGCCTACGCCAACTGGGAGCACCCGACCACGATGCGGAACGCGAAGAACCAGATGCAGTATCCGTGGATGCGCACCTTCGAGCCGATGGTCGGCCACTCCTATGCGGGCGGCAGCGGTGGCAACAACCAGGAATCTTCCTCCGAGTCCATCCAGGCTTGGGCCGGCATGTTCCTGCTGGGCGAGGTGCTGCGGGGTAATGATCCCCGCGCCGGCGATATCCAGGCCACAGCCGCCTTCGGCTACGCCATCGAGACCCGCGCCGTTTACGAATACTATTGCGACTATCACGGCAGTCCCTTTTCCGCCAAGCCACTCGACCGCAATGGGCAACCGGCCGTGGGGCCCACCCGTCATGGCAACTGGCCGGACTCGTTCCGCTACGGCAAATACGCTTCGGAATATCCCAACCATCCCGCGTGGATCTTCACCAATGGCATCATGGGTGACAACGGGAACACCTTTGCCAACTACTTCTCCGGCGAACCCGCGCACACCTATGGCATCCAATGGCTCCCCAACGCCCCGCACATGATGTTCCTCGCCCGCGATCCCGACTTCATCCGCGGCCAGTTCAACACGCTCTTCAAGTATCGCGGCGACCACTATGCCATCGGTTCGCTCAATCCCTTGCGGACCTCGATGCAGAACAGCCGGAACAAATGGTACAGCGCCCCCACCGCCGATGATCCGGACCAGCGCGTCGTAGCCATCAATGAAGGCTGGCCGACCTATGGCATCAAGTGGGCCATCCAGACGGTCTATGAACTCAATCCCGCCTACGCCCGGCAAACCGCCAACAACCCGCTCTACCGGAACGGCCAGTGGCTGGTCACTTTTCCCGCGACCGACACCTTTGGCGCGCAGGTCACTTTCCCCGCCGCCATCTGGACGCCGGACGCGTTGATCGCCGACAACCCGCACCTGGTTCCTCCCGCGGTCGCGGCCGATTTGCCAACCTACTCCCTCGTGCAGTGGATCGCCGGGATGCACATGGCCGGTGGTGGACCCGGCCCGGATTGGGCTCGTTACAAGGCGGCCTACAGTTGGGATCCTGCCGACTATTCCTCGCGTGACAGTGCCGCGAGCATCACCGGCTTGCTCAAGGCCATGCAGGACATCGGCGGCAATTCCTGGCCGCTCATCGCGCTCTGTTACGACGGTTTCGCCGAGCCGGAATTTGCTCTCAAGGTGATCGCGGAATACCGCCGCCGCAACCTTTCCTTCGCGACCGATACCGAGTCGAACATGTTCTTCTACAACTACCTGACCTCGCTGCAAGGCTTGGGCACGATCCAGACCGACCAACATCTTGGCATCGGCACCAGTGCCGTCTTCAAGACCGCCGGCGGCGAGCGGAATTACATGGTCCAGAACATGTCCGCTTCCTATCAGCTGGTCGATGTTTTCGAAGGTGGAGCCGTGATCGGACAGGTCCTGGCCTATCCGAAAACCACCACCCTGCAAAAGGGCCTCTTGGAAGCCACCGAGGATTTCGCGCCCATCGGCATCGTCCCGGAGAACAACGCCACCAATGTTTCCGTCAACCAGGACAAGATCGCTGTGATCTTCAGCGAACCCTTCAGCCCGGCCACGCTCGACACGGAAGTCACAATCTCCGGTCCCGGTGGCCTTGGCCTCCAAGATCTCGCCAGCCCCTCGCCGCAGATCGCGGAGTATCGCATCGTGGGAAATTGGACGCTCGGCGCCGCCTACACCATCCTCGTTCCGGCCACCGTTGGTAATGCGACCAACACCGCCACGGTGGGCACCGCACGGCAATTCTCTTTTACCATCCAAGGCCCCTTCGGCTTTGACATCACCGGCACCGCTCCGGCCGCCGCCGCCACGGGCGTGGACCCCGGTCTCGATACCGTCGAGGTGGCTTTCAACAGCCGCGTGGATCCCGCCACGCTCGGCGGAGTCACCTTGGCGGGCGCGGGCAATCCGGATCTGACTTACAGCTCGTCCGCCAGCTCTCCCGGCAAGGCTGTCTTCAACATCGGCTCCGACTTGCAGCCTGGAGGTTCCTACACCCTGACGGTCCCTGGCAGCGTTGCCGACGTCTACGGCCAGACCTTGGGCACCGCGGAGACCTTCACCTTCACTACCCGCCAGGCGGATACCGTGCTGGCCAGTTGGCCAACCACCCTGGATTGGAGCAAGTTTACCCAGGTTGCCAGTTCGGGTGAAGCCACCAGCACCGTCGCCGGCGCGCGAATCTGGGCCTTCGACGCCGTGGGCGATTTCGTGACCCTCAGGATCGCCGCCGAGCAGGCAGGAATTTACCATCTGGTGGTAACCTACAGGCAGAATCCGGGCCGGGGCATCTGCAAGCTGGTTCTCAATGGCACGGATGTGCCGGACAAACTCCTGGATGAAACCCTCGGCATCACCCCCGCCAGCTTTGACTTCGGTAATATCACGCTCAATGCGGGGGATAACCTCCTACGCTTCGAGGTCGTGACCAAGAAGGGCACCGCCGCTCCCCAGTTCTCGCTCATCGACGCCACCTTCACGCCGGTGGAGATCTTCCCTCCGGTCTCTTCCGGCTATGCGGCTTACCAGCAGGAAAACTTCGGTGCCGGCCAGCCCGTCGACAGCGGAGCGCACGAAGACTATGACAAGGACGGTGTGGTGAACTTTCTTGAGTTTGCCTTCGGCACGCCTCCTAAGTCCGGAACCCAAGTCCGCTATCCGCTGGTGACCAATGATGCTTCCACGGGAATGGTCACCGTCGCCTATCCGAAAGCAAGTGCGGGCCTGCATTACCAGGTAAGGCGTTCGTCCAACCTCAGCGACTGGTCGCCAGTCCCCATGGTAGGCGAGTCATTCAACCCGGGCACCGGCCTCTATGAAACGACCTTGGAATGGACGGCTTCCGCATCTCAGCCCATCTTCATCAGCATCGAGGTCACCGAATAGCTCTCTCCCTCCCGCTCCCCGCTAACAAATAAGGGACGGGCATGTCCTCGTCCCCGTGTGGGCAGGCTTTGCTGCCAAGACCACGCTCAAGTCTTGCCGCATCAATAGCGAGTCTCCCTAGGAGCGCCCGCGACTTGGCGGAGCAGGGGCAGTTGCTATACCAGTGCGTGGAATCATCTTGCGTCGCGCAGCGAGGTGGCGGAGCGGAATGGGAGCGCAGCGGACATGTAAGCGTGGTCCGAGCCGCCGTCCAATTTCCCTTGTTGGCTTTGGGGGCTCAGGCCGCTTCACAAACCGGCTTGCTTTCGCGGGCCCGCAGCCAGTTCGCCGGGGCAAGAGTAGGGTCCCCCCTCCACCCCAACTCCGACCGCATGGTGACGGTTGTCCGGTTGCGTTTGCCTCAATCTGGGTTCCTGTTTCGCGTGGCGGTCACGAGGTGCCTGACACCGTGCAGCTTCCACCGGGACGAACACCAAGCAATGGGATGAGAAACATCACTCCGGACCAAATCGGCAAGGGCGCGGGCCAGGCGGGCGAAACCAACCGCTCGACCTCGGGTCTCGTCGCATCCCTGATGGACGATTTCATCCGGATCCCGGGGACCGATATCAGGTTCGGGCTGGACCCGATCCTAGGCCTTTTTCCAGGGCTGGGAGACACAGTCGCCTCGCTCGTTGGCGTGGCCATCATCAACGAAGCCGGTCGACGCGGCGTCTCGCGGAAGGTGCAGGTCACCATGGCTCTCAACATCCTCGCCAATGCCGCCGTCGGCGCGGTTCCGGTGGTCGGCGACCTCTTTTCGGTCTGGTTCAAATCCAACCGCCGGAATCACGACTTGCTGCAAAAGGCTCTCTCTGCGGAGATGTCGCCTGCCGAGCGCGAAAAGGCGGTCCGTCATGCAAGCAGCTTCGCAATTCTCCTGACCGCCGGGGTGATTCTTGGAGTCGTCCTCATCATCATTGGGTCAATCGCGCTGCTGAAACTTGTCTTCGAGCGGATGTCCACATAAGGCGGGTTTGACCTCCCGAACCAATGCTACTTGCCGGTCGGTCTCCGGTTCACAGCTGCCCTCTTGATCAGGGCCAAAGCGTCTTCGGGCGGCGGATCGATCCGAACGAGCAACGAGGCGGCTACTGTTCCACTTCGACCAATCCTGGCGGCGAAATCAATGGCAAGAACGGTTGTCGGCCGTTGAAGAAGCTCAATCAAGCGTTCCAAGGGATTGAGTAAGGTCTTGAGATCTCGGGGAACGGACCGGTCTGGCGATGCAGATCATCGCGAGGGTCTTGCGCGCCTTCGCCGGGCTTTTCTAAAGTTCGTCATTACGAAGACCGGGGTGGTCTTGATGTTGCGGAGCCGCAGTTCGATTTCCCAGCGCCGGGCGTGGAGGCAGTGCAGTTCGACTCCGTCATGGGCAGCCGGATCGGTGATCGTGGTCACCATATCGTCTTGGGACGGTATCGCCCGGTCCGGCCCTCGTGAACGCAGGCGGATAAGTAGGCCGCCCCCTCGACCGGACGGATCGTAATGCCGACGAAAGAAGTCGGGGGTGTGTTAGCAAAAAAGAAAGCGCATTTCCCCGGTCGTCTGTTCCGAACGCCCCGGGAAATACTGCTGCTAAATATCATAGTTGTCCGAAGCAGGTCGGTCCAACTTGCCACTTTCCTTGTGGACACCCTCATTTCGTTCTCACGAGGATCGGGATGATGGTGGATGCAGAATGAGAAGCGGTGCTTTTTTACGGCGTGGCATAAACAGGTGGGTCCAATTCTGCAGCCGCCGCATACTTGGGTCTACGATTGAGTGATCTTGCTACTTCGCAAACACCCGAGCGGCGGCCTCCCGGCCAAGTAGTCCCTGTTCGGCCCACTCCTGGGCAAGTGCCCGCTGCCTCAGGCCTACACTATCTCGTTTCCCTCGGTTCATCGTCCTCGGCGTGAACTCAAGGTTGAACAGCTTTTCGTCGAGTTCGGGCGCAGCCGAGCGGGGAATGATGTGGTCCACTTCGATGATCTCACCGGCGTAAGGGCCGCGGGTAATGGTCGCCGCATTCCCTCGCCGGAGTTCGGCCATGCCATTGTTAGTGAGGCATCCCAGCCGCTCCAAGATCATAAGATTTCGCTGCCGTGGGCCGCCAAGATGCCGACGACATTGGCATCATCAAATCGACCCACATCGAGGCGATCGAACACGAGCCGGTCAACCAGCTCGTCTGGAACTGCTCGATGCAGTCAGAGCGATGGGCGATCCGGAGATCCAGACCGCATCCAGTGGTACGAGATGGCCTTCCGCATGCAGGCCCCCGTTCCCGAACCCGCCGATACCTCTGGCGAGCCGGCGCACGTGTACGAACTCTACGGCAAGGACAGCAAGGTCGTAGCACCTACGAAGTCCCGGCACGGACGGCGGGGAGTTTGTTAGAGCGCGGCACCAATGATGCCATCAACTTCGCCGTCGGCGGCGCTGGCAGCATCGCGAGCTGCTGGCTGGAAACCGTGCTGGATGCTCAAAGGTTTTTCTCCACCCGCAGGCGGACGAAACGCCTTTGCGCAGAGCCGAGAGAGACGTTGCTTCGGACCTTCATCGAAGTTGGTGTGCTTTCGATTACGGTCAGGTGTCCGGCGCCTGATTGCCACGGGGACGGGAGGCTCGCGCTGATTTCGGGGATGTAGGTGATATCAGTGGCGGCGGGATTCTTGCGGAAGGTGAAGGTGAGGTAGGTACTGCCCCCGAGGGTTTCAAGGGCCGCTTGGGGCAAGTCGGAGGCTTGGGCCGTCAGCGGATTGATCCCGAGGGCGTAAGCAAGGATGTTCGGGAGGTTGAGCGGGCCATTGCGATCGTCCTGGCCGCGCCGATTGGCCGGCAGCGTGGCTAGCACTGGCCATGATTCGAACCCGCCGGATGTGGTCGATGGGGTGAATGTCACCTGTGCGAGGAAAGCCGCGTGCAGCCCGGCTTGGCCGGAGCCGTCGGTGGCGAATTCCCATCGGACGACCTGTGGTCCCACGCCCCCGATTTCGAAGTTGTCCAGGGTCCAGTCCCGTTCACCGCTCCATGACGCGAGTGGCACGCCATTCAAGCGGACGCGAAGAAAATCGTAGTTCGATTCGGATGAAACCTTGCTACGGAATGCCAGTGTTCCGGGGCCGGGGAGGGTGGTTTCAATCCAGGATAGCGTGTTGTTGCCGGTGTTTCCGCTGCGTGCCGCAAAAGGAATTCCCTGGGGCACATGGGTGGACTGTAGATACCAACTCGACTGTCCGCCTTGGGAGAATGTGAGGCCAGACGGACTGAGGCTTGAGTCGAATGGCGAAGGAGGTGCCGCCGGGGTGAAGATCACATTGGCAAGGAAGGCCGCATTGAGGCCGCTCTGGGTGACGCTGTCGTTCGCGAATTCCCATCGTATCGTTTGTGGTCCTTGGCCCCCGATGTTGAACGAGTCCAAGGTCCAATCCCGCTCGCCGCTCCACGAGGCGAAGGTGGTCCCGTTCTGACGAACCCGCAGGAGATCGAACCCTGCCTCCGAGGAAACCTTGCTACGGAATGCCAGCGTGCCGGGGCCGGGCAGGGTGGTTTCAATCCAAGAAACCGAATTGTTTCCGATGCTCCCGCTTCTAGCGGCGAGGGGGCTGCCTGCGGGAACGTCAGCGGACTGGAGATACCAGTGGCTCGTGCCGCCACGCGTAAAGGTGAGACCCGATGGGCTCAGGCTGGCACTAAAGCTTGGAATGATGGTAATGGTCCACGAATTGACCGCATTTCCAGTCGCGGTAGTGGCCTGCACCTGGACAGTGAACACTCCGGCGGTGGAGGGTATGCCGTCCAGCAATCGACTGGCCGGGTCGAATGAAAGACCTGGTGGGAGTCCGGTGATTTGGAAATTCTCGGCGGGGAGCACCGTCTCGATCCGATATCCGAAGGGCGTCCCGGCTTCGCCCGAGGCCAGTGGGACATTGGCAAATTCCAGGACTGGATCACTGATCGAAAGCGCTAGATTGACCTGACTGGTTCCGAAAGCGTCGGTCGCGGATACTTGGATGGGGAAGGTTCCCGCGACCGTGGGCACTCCGGAGATCACTCCCGTTGCCGGGTTGAGTACCAGCCCATCCGGCAGACCGCTGGTAGCGAAGGTGGCCAAGCCATGGCGGGTCGAGACCTGCCAATGGTACGCTCCTCCCCGCAGGCCGGGTGGCGCGGGGAAAACCAGGATCTCGGGATTGGCCGGCGGCAGCGCTGCCAGAGCCACGGAATGGAGTTCACCCGCCGAGATGTCAGAGATGCGACCGATGCCGGTAGGACCTGTAATCTGGCCATAGCCGTTGCCTCCCCAGATCACCAGGGTGCCGTCCGCTTTTAATGCCATGCTATGAGTCTCCCCGGCGGCGATACGGACCACGCCGCTCTGGGCGGCGACGGGAACCGTGGCTTGATTGCTCGTGTTATAACCCCAGGCCACAACGCTCCCATTGTTCGTCAGCGCAAGATTGTGGTAGCCGCCCGCCGCAATCGACGTCACATCCGCAAGGCCGACGGGAATGGCGAGCTGGTTATAGGTATTGTTGCCCCAGCCGGTCACGGTGCCATCGGCTTTCAAGGCGATGCTGTGGCGGTCTCCGGTGGCGATCGACACCACCGCATTCAGGCCGGCCGGAATGGTGAGTTGTCCGTAGCCATTGTAGCCCCAGCCTCGCACCGTGCCGTCGCTCTTGAGTGCCAGGCTATGCCGGTAGTTGGCGGCGAGAGCCACGACTCCGGAGAGGTCGGTGGGGACTGTCGATTGGCCGTCACTATTATAGCCCCATGCCACTACGGTTCCATTGTTCCGAAGCGCCAGACTGTGCCTTTCTCCAGCGGCGATTGCCACGGCCGTGGTGAGCGAGGCAGGCACCGTCGTCTGGTTGTTACCATTGTAGCCCCATCCCGTCACCGTCCCGTCTCCCTTCAAGGCCAGGCTGTGATAGTAGCCACCCGCAACCGCCACCACATTGTTCAGGCCGGGAGGAACCACCGTCTGTCCGTCCCGATTATCACCCCAGGCAAGCACCTCGTGAACGGTTAGAGGAGCATTCAGACTCCCGGTTCCGTGGGCATTGGTGGCGGAAATCGTGATATTGAAAAGCCCGGCCACAAGTGGCTTCCCGGTGATCAGTCCCGTGGCGGGATTGAGCGTGAGGCCTGCTGGCAATCCCGTGACCGCAAAGCTGCCCGGGCTGTTGCTGGCAGTCACCTGATAGCTGAAGTCGCTGCCCAGCGCGGATGACGGAAAGGCTCCACTTGAGATTGCTGGTTGCGGCCGGTTAATCGTCAGCGAAACCGTCTTCTGAACGACACCAGAAGCATTCGCCGCGGAAAGGATGATCGTGAATGTGCCAAACTCGGTCGGACTTCCGCTGATCACTCCGGTCGCCGGATCGATCTGGAGTCCGGCAGGAAGGCCCGAGGCTGCGTAGGAGTACGCGCCTTGGGTCGCTGCGATGCGGTAGTAAAACCCGCCGCCGATGGCCCCCAACGCAAAGGCGGGACTGGTGATCGACGGAGGTTCCGCGCCCGGTTCGATGGTGGCGATTGCCAACGAGTGAGAGTCTCCGGCGGCGATTGCCGCCACCTTGTTCAGGCCCGTGGGCAACGTCGTTTGACCGCTGCCATTGTATCCCCAGGTGACCACACTTCGATCGGACTTCAGGGCGAGATTGTGGTCGCCGTTCGCTGCGATCGCGATCACCCCACTCTGGGCTGCGGCGGGAACCGTGGTTCTGTTATTGGCGGAATAGCCCCATGCCACCACTGCACCGTTGGCCTTCAGCGCCAAGCTGTGATAGGCCGCGGCGCTGATGGCGACCACGTCCGAAAGACCTGCCGGAATGTTGAGCTGGCCATCGCCGTTGTTTCCCCATGCCACCACCGTGCCATTCGCTTTCAGCGCGATGCTGTGGCGCTCGCCTGTGGCGATGGCGACCACTGTATTCAATCCGGCGGGGATGTTGAGCTGACCATAGTTGTTTAATCCCCAGCCGCGGATGGTGCCATCGCTCTTGAGTGCCAGGCTGTGCCGGTAGTGGGCGGCGATGGCAACTACCCCTGAGAGATCGGCGGGGACCGTGGATTGGCCATCGCTGTTGTAGCCCCATGCCACCACGGTGCCGTCCGCTTTCAGTGCCAGACTGTGCCGTTCGCCAGCGGCTATCGCCACGGCGGTTGTCAGGCCCGCGGGGATGGTGACCTGATTGTTGCCGTTGAATCCCCAGCCCGCGATCTTCCCGTCCGCCTTGAGAGCGAGGCTGTGATAGTAGCCGCCGGCCAAGGCGATGACGCTTTCCAAGCCCGAAGGCACGGCGGCCTGCAGATCCGCGTTCTCTCCCCATGCGACGACCGACCTGGTCTCCAAGGATACCGCCCGCGTGCCTTTTCCATAGGCATTGGTCGCGGTGACCGTGACCGCGAAGATTCCGAACTGCCGGGCTGCTCCCGAGATCAAGCCGGTTTGCGGATTGATCGTCAGGCCGGGGGGGAGGCCATCCGCTCCGAAGGATGTGGGCGTGTTGCTGGCCGTGACTTGATAGCTGAAGCCATTGCCGACGGTGGCGACCGCGGTGGCCGCGCTGGTGACCACCGGAACCGCGCCGTTGATAATCAGATTCAGGGTCCGCTGGACGGTGCCACTGGTGTTAGTGGCCGAGAGAGTCACGGCAAAGGATCCGGTCGTATTGGCGGTGCCGGAGATCACCCCGGTGGTGGGATTCAAGGTGAGGCCGGCAGGAAGGCCGGTGGCCGCAAAGGTGGCGGGTCCATTCCTCACGAAAATGCGATGATGGAAGGCATGGCCGCTGACCCCATTGGCGAGCCGGGGGCTGGTAAAGATCGGACTGGAAACGCCCGGCTCGAGGGACGAGAGCGCCAGTCCGTGGTAATACCCCGCTGAAATCGCGGCCACACGGCTCAGGCCGGCGGGCAGGGTGGTTTGCAAGTCGCCGTTGTTGCCCCAGGCGATGACGCTGCCGTCGGACTTGAGGGCCAGGCTGTAGGCATCGCCTGCCGCGATGGCCACGACATTGGTCGCCGCAGCGGGGACGGTGGTCAGGCTATAGCTGGAATAGCCCCAGGTAGCGATCGTCCCGTCGGCCTTCAATGCGAGGCAGTGGCCTCCGCCTGCCGCGATGGCGACCACGTTGTTCAATCCCGCCGGAACCGTGGTCTGGTTGTAGCCGTTGTAACCCCACGCGACGACCGTGCCGTCGGACTTCAGCGCCAGGCTATGCTGATACCCGGCGGCGATGGCCACGGCGGTATTCAGGCCGGCGGGCGGCGTCGCTTGACCGTAGGAATTCGCTCCCCACCCGGTGATGGTGCCATCGGTTTTGAGAGCAAGCGTGTGCATGCCGCCGGCTGCAATGGCGGACACGCCCGACAGTCCTGCCGGCGGAGTGGCCTGAGCCGAACTGTCCTGTCCCCAACCCACGACGGTGCCGCCTGCGCGGAGGGCGACGCTGTGGTAGCGACCGGCCGAGATGGCGATGGCGTCAATCAGGCCAGTGGGTGGCGTGGCACGGTTGTTGGCATTGTTTCCCCAGCCGGCCACGGTTCCGTCCTGCCGGAGAGCCAGGCTGTGGGACTCCCCGGCGGCGATGGCGATGACTCCTCCAAGGTTCGAGGGAATGACTGTCTGGTTATTGGCATTGTAACCCCAACCGGCGATGGCTTTGGTCTCGAGGGTCAGGACTTGGTTTCCGGAGCCGTAGGTATTGGTCGCGGCGACGGTGACGGTGAAGATTCCCAGTTGCTGGGCGGTGCCCGTAATCCGGCCGGTCTGCGAGTCGATCGCGAGGCCCTGTGGCAGGCCCGTGGCGCTGAACGTGGCCGCCCCATTGCTGACCGTGACTTGGTGACTGAAGTCGGGGCCGACCGCGATGACCGAGGGGACGCTGGTGACGATTGGCACCGCGAGATTGATGGAGAGGGCCATCGGTTTCTGCACGGTGCCCGCGGTGTTAGTGGCGGAGATGGTGACCGCGAAGTTTCCGGATTCGGTGGGACTTCCGGAGATGAGCCCGCTGGCGGGATCCATCTGCAATCCGGCGGGAAGCCCCGAGGCCGCATAGGTCGCCGGCTGATTGCGCGCGGGCACCCGCAGGTGGAATGGATGATTCCTCACGCCAAGGGCGAAGGCCGGCGAAAGGATCACCGGAGATGGACTCGCGGGCTCCAGCGCGGCGATCGAGATTCCATGATTCGCCCCGGCGGCGCAGGCGGCGGCCTTCACCACTCCGGGCGGCAAGGTTCGCTGCGTGGATGAGTTGTCTCCCCAGACCACCAAGGTGCCGTCCGACTTCAGCGCCATGCTATGAGCGACTCCCGCGGAAATGCCCACGACCCCCGAAAGTCCTGCGGGAACCGTGGTCTGACCGCTACCGTTATATCCCCAGGCGGCGACCGTGCCGTCCGCGCGGAGGGCGAGGCTGTGATAGGTGCCCGCGGCAATGGCCACCACGTTGGTGAGCCCGGCCGGGATGGCGAGTTGGTTGTCGGCATTGGTTCCCCAGGCAACGACCGAGCCGTCGCTTCTCAACGCCACGGAATGACGTTCGCCGGTGGCGATGGCGGTGGCGGTATTGAGGCCGGTGGGCGTTGTGAGCTGGCCATAGTAGTTGTATCCCCAGCCGGTGACCGTGCCATCGTTCCTGAGGCCGAGCGTGTGGTACTGGCCGGCGGCGATGCGGGCGATGCCGGACGTGCCGGCGGGAAAGGTAATCTGGCCTTCGCTGGCGCGGCCCCAGCCTGTCAGCGTGCCATCCGATTTCAGAGCCACGCTGTGTCGCTCACCGGCAGCGATTTGGACCACACCGGTGAGGTCGGCCGGAGCGTTGAGCTGGTTTTGACCATTGTATCCCCAGCCGGTCACCGTGCCATCGGAGCGGAGGGCCAGGCTGTGATAGCCACCGCCTGCTACCTGGACGATGCCTGTCAACTCTTGCGGCACCATGCTCTCCGCGTTGATGTTGTAGCCCCACGCGAAAACCCCGTGGCGGTTGAAGACGGCACCGATGGTCTTGGAGCCGGTCATGGCCAGCGGCGCGGGGTTGGCATCGCCGGTGAGCGCACCGCTCCAGCCGAAGAATCCATTGCCCGGATGGGGAAGCGCCTTTAGCGAAACGCTTTCACCGTAGGTGTATTTCGCTTTTGAAGCGGTCGCCTCCACCACGCCGCCGAGGCCGCTGGTGGTGAGACGGGGAAGGAGAGAGGCATTGCTCGCGGCGTTCGTGCCCTCCAGATACTCGTCGAGGTTTGAGACCCCGTCGGCATCGAAGTCACCCATGCCGGTTTGGGTGAGGTTTCCGAAAGTCGCCGTCTCCCAGGTGTCTGGCAGGCCGTTGTCGTTGCTGTCGAGATAGAGCGTGGCCGCCGCGCTGGTCACGGGTCCTGTCGCATTCGTGATCGTCACCGTGTAGGTGCCCTCATTCGCCGCTGCCGCTGCGGAAATCACATGGGAATCTCCCGTCGCCCCTGGGATCGCGGTGTTGTTGCGCTTCCACTGGTAAGTCGCGGTGGAAGGGCTGGCTACGACCACCGAGAAGCTAGCGCGGCCGCCTAGGGTGGTGAGTTGGTTCGCAGGCTGGGCGAGGATTACGGGCAGCCCGGCGACGGAGGCTTGCTGAGAGGTTTGGTTTCCGGCGAGGTCGTAGGAGAGGGTGGCTGCGACACACGGATCAATCAGAAGAAGGAAACAAACGACAGCCCGTCTCGCCCGCCGAAACATGCGCAGATGAGGAAAGATTCTTCTCCGGGCAAACCATCCAGCGAAAGAAATGATGTCGTAAGATGTGGTTTGCATTGGGTGTCTGCTATTGGTTGGGCAGTGCGGGCTCGGGAGGGGGCGAAATTTTTTAAACTGCCTTGTGTAATTCTGGAGACGCCACTTCCGCGTCGAGCCATTTGTTCAGCAGAGGGTCGGTTCTGCTACGGGCACTCGCAGTTTTTAAGGATGCCCTTGGTCTGACCTTTCCAAACGTTGTTAATGCTGCCTGCAAATGGGCTGTAAGGTCCTTGTCGCCAGCCGGTCCCCTCGCCTTGATTGTTTATCTTTCCTCCGCCAATCGAACGCGCGACGTAGCCGGGGTGGAGGGGGTGGCCGGGTTGAGTTACATTGACGATGACTTTTCCATTGTTTGTTATATATGACATCACCGGAGAGTTGTTGTGCGCTTCGGTATCTCCTCCAAAGGAGCTAATGAAGTCGATGCTATCGTAAAGGTTTTGAATGCCGGTGGGTGTTGCGTTATTTGAGGTGCCATCGACTGTTGCAGGAGATGGTGAGCCGGGTGTTGGGTTCTGGGTGATGCCATTCATAACGCAATCCTCACTCGCGTTACCCAGTGATACAGCGATGTTGTAGGAGTGGTGGTTGCTGCTATTCGAGTCCATGATGTCCGGCCAGCCCTTCGGTCTGGGGAATTCAATTGTAGGCCCACCATCTGGCACTGTGCATTTCACCATTCCATCTTTTGCTACGCACGCGAGACCGGTGGGGTCGATTGAATTAATCGGGTTGTTTTTAACGTAAGCATACATATTGATGTCGTCGTTTTCGGCAATGGGGTCTCTGGAGAGCCAGCGCCCGATCAGCGCCGAATAGGCTCGGAAGGGAGAAAGATGAGTTGATGACGATGGGTGCCAGAGATGTCCGGTAAATGCGAAACTCGCGACCGGAGTGGTGTTGGAAAAAGTCGGCTTACCCCATGCGTCGTAGTTGATGCGTTCTTGAGTTGCACCTGAATTGTTGAGGACTTCACGGATGCTGCCCAAGTGGTCAACGGTATAGAGATGAGTTCCCGTTGGGCCATTGGCGATGCCGGTAAAACCCTGCGGGTAGTAACGTTGTTGGATCAAGCTGCCGGTAGTGTCACGGCGTTCGGCCACTTCGAGGCCGGTCCATACATAGGTCTGGTTGGTGGTTTCCACCCCGCTGGTTTTTTCCACCATCCGCACACGCCGTCCGACTCCGTCGTAAGTAAATTCGCTGCGAGTGCTTCCCTGGTTTATCGCTATCAGCCGATCCTCCGCATCCCATTCGTAGGTTTTTGCCGCAAGGGCAGAGGACGTCAGATTCAATTCGTTGAGGGCGTTATACGCGGAGGTAGTGGTGTTGGCTTCTACGGTCTCGGAAAGGCGGTTGGCAGCAGGATCGTAGGCCCAGCCGTAACTGTTCACCGTGCTGGCACCTTGGGTCACGAGCGCGGAGGTCAGTTGGTCGGCGTTGTCGTAGCCGAAGGTCCATGTCTTCGCGCTGGCGCTGGCGTTGTCTTCCTGTTGCTTCCACGTGAGGATCCGGCTTTCGGCATCGTAGGTGTAGTCGAAGACGGAGACCGGCGTGACTCCATCCGCCTTGAGGTTGCGGATGCGCTGGAGCCGGAAATCCTGGGCCGCGGGATAATAGCTGTATTCGGTTTTCACTCCGCCACCGTGGGTGGCGCTGAGGAGGCGGGAGGTGGCGCCGTCGTAGGCGTAGGTGAAGTTTCCGAGCGGATTGGTGATGCCACTGACCCGTCCATTGGAATCGAAAGCCACCGTTTGGGCCACGCCATTGATCGCCCGGCTGACGACTCGTCCCAAGGGATCGTATTGGTAGGCGATCGTGTCGTTTGCCCACGGTCCGTCCACGCTGGCCAATTGTCCCGCACCCGGCGACGAATTGCCGGTAATGGGGTGATAGGCGTAGCTGGTGACGCCGATGCCATCGGTCATCCCGGTGAGGCGTCCGTCATCCGGGTCATAGGTGAAGGAAACGCCGGGAGTCGGGCGCTCGGAGCTATGATAACCGATGGCCGTAAGATTACCGTCCGGCTGATAGCTCAGGGTCTTTATCTGTCCTTTCTCGTCGGTGATCGTCCGCAGGCGGCCGGAGAAGGTTTCGTAGCCGTAGCTGATGGTGGAGCCGTCGGCGTAGACCTTGGCGCTGATGCGATTGTTGGCATCGTGCCGCCAGGTTGTCGCGCGGCCCATGGCATCGACGATCTGGCGAAGGTCGCCGCACTTGCACCAGCCGTACTTGACGGTGCGGCCGGCGGGATCCGTGACGGATTCAAGCTGGCGCAGGCTATTATAGACCATCTGCGTCATGCGGCCCAGGCGGTCGCGGAAGCTGACCGGACTCAGATTCTGATAGGTGGTCTCGGTGTAGGTGGCGTCGGGGAACGTGACGCGGGTGAGGCGGTCGAGGCTATCGTAGGTATAGGCGAGCGTGTAGCTGTCCGAGCCGGTGACGCTGGCGACGTTTCCTGCGGAATCGTAGTCGAAGGCGGTGGAGTCGGCAGCGCCCGGCAGGGGACCATCGATGGAAGCGAGCCTGCCTTTCCTCCGTTTGCCCGCGGCATCGGCGGCGTGGTAGGCGAAGGTGGTGACCTCTCCCTTTGGATTCGTGACGGAGGTCACTTGTCCGACCACGTTGTATTGGATCTGGGTGGTCTGGCCCGCGGCGTCGATGACGGTTTGGGGCTGGTGATTGAGAAAGTTCGAGTAGCGAACGAGCGTCTCATAGTTGGCCCCGCGCTTTTGTTTCACGGCAGTCACGTCGATCCCTTTGACTGCACCGGGCACGCTGTTGTCGTTGTTGTATTCGATGACGGTTTCACGTCCCTGGCTGTCGATGGTGCGAGCGGGATTGCCATAGGCGGCATCGTATTCGGTCTGCTCGATCGCCCAGACCGGCAGGCCATCCGGTGCTTCGACGGCGCGGACCGTTTTTGAGGCAGAGGAGGATGTGCCGATGGAGTCAGGACCCGCTTGGCCGGGATAGTTGAACCAGACCCGTCCCTCCAAGGGAGCTTTCACGCTGTTAAGGACGCCGGTGATGGTGCTGGAGCTGTCGGCCTTCCAGTTATAGATGAAGGCTTTCGAGAAATCCCTCGGGAAGGCCTTCATCTGCAGCTTGTTCCAGTAAAAGGTATTGCGGTAGTAGAGGTTGTCGTTCTTCGGGAAGAACGGGACGGCGGTGCCATCCACCGTGACGGAGGCCGGAGCGGGATTGGGATCCACGCCGTTGGCAGGGAAGCCGGAGTAGTCGTTGGCTTCGGCCCGCTCCTTGTCGCCGTTTGGATCCGTGGATTCGATGAAGCGGCCGGGCTCATTGTTGATCCCGGGTAAATCTCCCCATGAGAAGGTGGTGATGCCGTAGGGCGTGGTGAGGCTTTGCACGAAGTCCCCGGTGGCAGCGTACGCGAACTCCGAGACAATCCCCGCGGGATCGATGATCCGGTAGAGCTGACCCGTGGCGGTGTATTTGAAGGATGCCGTGCGACCGAAGGGATCGGTGATCGAGCGGACCTTCTTGGTGTCGTCCGGCACCTGATCCCCGGCCACCGGAGCAAAGGAGAGAGTGGTCACATAGCCAGCGGCGTCGGTGACGGTGGAGAGCCGCAGGGAAGCATCGTAGCCGAGGGTCATCGCGTTCCCCGTGGGATCCTTGGCGGAGGCCAGGTGGAAGCGGGTGGGGGTGGGGCTGTTCGGAGCCGTATAGACCATCTCGCTACCATCCGGGGCGGTGAGACGGAATCCCGGGCCGCCCAGCCCCGCAGCGATGTAGTTCAGCTTGGACCTCGATTGATTGGTGGACGTGTAGGTCCCAGTCGAAGAGGACCAGTTGTAGCGGTAGAACGTGCCATCACCCGCAACGAGGCTGACACTGGAAGACGGAGTGCCCGTCCCCGTGAGCTCCACATAGCCCAGCATGCCGTAGGTCCACCGGGGGCCAAAATTGGCGTGCTGCTGGATGTCGGAGACAATCGTGCTGCGTTGGTCGAACTCGAGATTGAAAGCAATGCGGGGACCGTAGGCCGGCTGGTAAGAGATCGGCGTATCGTGCAGCTCCAAGCCGGGATTCAGGAGGCCGAACGAATGGCTGGTCATGGGGCACCCGGTAGGGGGCTCCTTGAGTGGAGGGAGATTCCCCGGTTTTTCGGGGACGTTGGGACCTTCATCCGCTCTCCCGTGAATGCAGTGGCGACCGAAAACGGTCTTGGCTTCATCGTGCCCGACAGCGGAGTAGCCGCCCGGCATCGATGTGGTGGCGGCAGCGAGGAGATAGCCGCTGGTTTCCTCCGCGAGCGTCTGGGCTGATACCCAACTGTCCAGTTTGAGATGGAGGTCCTTGACCCGGTAAAGATCGCCGGATTTTTCCGTGATGGAGGAGTAGTGGCCGAATTTCCAGTGGATGATCGAAGGCACGGGTAGCTCGGTGGCAGTGCCGCGCTTGAAGATCTCGAGATCGCCGCCGGCCTCATGGCTGTGGGCCCTAAGCTCGAAGAGCGAGAGGCCGTCGCGAATGAAGGTGACCTTTTCTTCCTCGTCATGGACGTCCGGAAAGATCGGCTTCTTGCCCGCGGGGACGCAAATTTCATTGGCAGCCGAGAAGCCGCAGAAGACGTTTTGCTCGGCTTGGTTCTTGAGAAACCAGGCGGTCTCATCAGCGCGCCGGAGGGCTTCGGTGGCCATGCCACCCAAGGATCGATTCCGCGCATCTGCAATGGTGTTAGTCAGTTCCTCCTTCTTGCCCATTCGGGCATAGGTCACGAGGAGTTCGGAGAGGGCGGCTTCGGCGATGCGTTTGTCTTCGAGGCCGGTGGCGGCGGCTCCAAGTCGCCAAGCCGTTTCCAAGGATTTCAGGGAGTCGGTAAGACGGCCATGCCGCCGCTCGATGGCCGCCTTTTCCTGCCACAAGGAAACGGCAAGCGGCGATCCGGGAAAGCGAGCCAGGTATTCGCCGAGCAAGCGGGCGGACTCAGTCGACTCTTGGCCGCGGGCCGCGATGTATTGCTCTTCAAGCGCGGCGAAGGCAGTGGATTCCTCGGAAGACAAGTTCGTCGCCGAAGCCATCGGCGCGGCGAAGACATTTCTTGGCGAGGCGGCGCTGCCGGCCTTCGGCTGGCTGGAAGAAAGGGTGGGGCGGCTGGCCGGATCGGGAGATGGAGAATCGGAATGGACCGGGGCCGAACCTGGCGGGATCTCGGTCCTGCGGGCAAAGTAGAATATGGCAGTGGCAACGAGAAACAGCAGCAGCGTCGCGAGCAGGCGCTTCAAGGGGGATCGGGAGGTCATGTCGATACTGGGGGAAGGGGGCTTTGGGAGATCCTGGTAAGAGGAGCCCAACAACCTCGCGGGTAGTTTTCGCAATCCGACGCGCGAAAATCCCGAGGTAGCGCTGATTCAGGGGCCAATCAGTCCTTGATGTTCATTTGGGGGAGGGGAGATGCCAAAATGTGCAGCATTGCAACCCTGAGATATCAGCTAGCTATCCAGCAAGTACAATCTCTTTTCAAATTGAATGACTTCCAATCTAGCCGTAATTGCAAGCGCGGAGCTGGTAGGCCTGCCACGTAATGCCGAGCAGAGCACGGACCAAGAATGCGCGCTCCTGGGGTGTCTCCGTCCACCTTGGTTTTAACCGTCTGCAGTTTAAAAACAGAGTTCCGGAAGGCTCCGGGGGGGGAGTCGCAGCATTTTGTTGCATAAAGTTGCATCATGGGGATCATGGGTCCCGCTGAGCGCCGGGATCCGTTTCCGGCCTTCATTTTCTGATCCTGCTTGAGAGTCCGGGATCCGAGCCGAATAAACCCACCTGACTGATGAAGCACCCGTTCCTTTCCACCCTGTTCTGCGCGCTGGGCTTGCTGGTTCCCCATGCGGTCGAGGCGGCGACCTTCAGTGCGCCCGGCTTCGTGCAGGAGACGATTTACCAAGGCAATGGCATGATCTCGATGCGCTTCGATTTCGCCGGGCGCTTGTGGGTCAGTGAGAAGCAGGGCCGGGTGCTGGTGCTTTCGCCGACTTCGCCGACGAGCTTCGGGCCGCCGGTCGTTTTCGCGGACCTGGTGTCGCAGGTGAACACGAATGCCGAGAGCGGGATGACCGGCCTGACGCTCGATCCGGACTTTGAGCACAACCGCTACCTCTACGTGCTTTTTGCGACGGCGACCGACCAGCGGATCGTGCGGATGACTTCGAATGCGGCTTTCACCGCCGTGGTCCCCAATTCCGAGGTGGTCCTGCTGAGCGGGCTGCCGAACACGGTCGGCATCCACAAGGCCGGCGACATCGATTTCCACCCGCACGACCCGCACAATCTCTACGTGATGCTGGGGGACGACGGGAACCGGGACCTGGTGGGCAATCTCGGTCTCTATAACGGGAAGATCCTCAAGATCAGCGCCTCGGACGGCAAGGGGCTGGCGACCAATCCCTACTACGCCGGCGATGTGAACGCCGTCCGCGCGCGGGTGTGGTCCGCGCGCTACCGGAATCCCTTCCGCTTCACCTTCGACCCCGCCGCGCCGATTCCCGACGTGCTCTACATTTCGGAAAACGGCGATGGCACCGACCGCATTGCGCGCATTGAGAAAGGTGCGGACGGCGGTTGGCCGGAGCTGTTCACCGCGGATTCCGTCGATGGCGCGCGGGAGGTTCTGCAGACCTCCTCGCCCTCGAAGACCGGGATCGCGATCATTCGCAGTGGGCCGCTCTCGGTCGGCGGCGCGCCAACGCTCTACAATGCACGGCATAACAGCGAGGTGATGCGCTGGACGCTCACCGGGGCGGGCCTTGATACGCTGACGCCGGTGCCGGCGGATGGCGGCGGTGCGTTCGCCGGGGACTTCGGGCACAATATCGCGAGCTTCACCGCGGGTCCGGATGGCGCGCTCTATTACACGTCCAGCGACCAGGGTGCGGCCACCGGCACGGGCAGCCGGCTCGCGCGGATCCGCTTTGTCGGCGGCACCCAGCCGGTCGCGACGTTCACGGCCACTCCGGAAAGCGGGCAGTCGCCGCTGGAAGTCAGCTTCACCGATGGCTCGACGGCGCCCGGCAGCAGCGTCGCCTCGTGGAGCTGGGACTTCGGCGATGGCAGCTTCTCGACCTCGCAGAATCCGGTGCATACCTACACGGCTCCCGGAGTCTATGATGTCGCGCTCACCATCACGAGCGGCCAAGGGCTGCAGGACACGGAGGTGGTGACGGTCACGGCGTATCATGCGACGACGGTCACTCTAACAGGCCAGATTGATGATGGCCGCACGCTACCGGCCAGCGTTCTCGCGGCGGCGACGGAGCTTCGTTTCTATCAGAAGGATGGCGTCACGCCGCTGGCCGTCTCGGGAGGGACTGGCGTGGCGGGGAATGCGCTCGCGATTCCGACGGGCGGCGAGATCGCTGTGACCTTCTCGGCGCAGATCACGGGCGATGCGATGGTCGTGTCCGCGGGTGAGCCGGCAGGGGACGGGGTGGAGGCGGCGTTCGCGGGGGTGGCGCTCTCGACCACCGGCTCGAGCCAGGACGTGGCGGTGGACTTCCACCTTTCGGATACGATGCTGCGCGGTCGGGTTCTCGACACCATCGGGGAGCCCGCCCAAGTGGACGTGGGGATTTCGCGGGGCGCTGCGGGAAGCTATCAGGACTTCGCGGGGGGACGGGATTTCCTTCCCGGGTCCGGCATCCCGGCGAGCGGGGTGGACCATCGCGTCGTGGTCGATGTGCTGGGCTACTATCATGTGCCGATCCCCACCGGCGCGGGCAATGCTACCTTCCATCTCGACACCAGTGCCGACACGCTGGCTGCGAGCCATGGCAAGGTGAAGACGACCGTGGCCGTGGGTGGCTCGGGAACGGTCGTGAAGGATCTCACCATCGGGCTCTATCACGGCGGCTTGAACGAGGTGGATCTCTCCGGCATCGCGGTGACGCCCAATGTCGATTTCGAGACGCAGATCGAGCCGATCCTCAGCAGCCTGTGCTCGGCGTGTCACAATGACATCGCGACTAACAGCTACGGCCTCGATCTCCAGACGGGTGCCGTTTACAGCGAGCTGGTGGACAAGGAGAGCGGGGAGGCGCCGGGCGTGAAGCTCGTCCAATCCGGCTCCGCCGCGCGCAGCTACCTGATGGAGAAGCTCAGCGCTTCAGCACCCCAGGTCGGCACTTCCATGCGTCCCGGCGATCCGATGTCCGTGACCCAGCAGGCGCTGATCCGCGACTGGATCAACCAGCTCACGCCGCCCGATCCCGACGCGCCGCCGGAGATCGACAGCGCGCTCGCGAAGTCCGCTGTGGTCGGCATGCCCTTCACCTATCAGATCACCGCCATCAATCTGCCCGTCAGCTTCGGCGCCGCGAATCTGCCTGCCGGGCTGGAGCTCAATCCCGCGACCGGCGTGATCTCGGGAACGCCTACTGCGGCGGGCGTGGTGGAAAGCACCATCACCGCGACCAACGACAATGGCACCGGAGCCGGAACGCTCGTCTTCACCATCACCGCCGGACCGCCACCGGTGATCACCAGCCCGCTGGCTGTCAGCGGTGCGGTCAATGTCGCGTTCTCCTACATCATCGGCGCGCAGAACAACCCGGTCAGCTTCACCGCCAGCGGTGTGCCGTCGGGCTTCTCGTTCAATACGGCCACCGGTGAAATTTCCGGCACTCCCACCGAGACCGGCACGAGCACGCTGACCATCACCGCGACGAACGCCAATGGCACCGACACGGAAACGCTGCAGCTTTCGTTCATTGCGAACCTCTCCGTCGGCCGGACGAACTCGGTCTCGACCTCGAGCAACATCAATGCCGGGAGCAGCGGTGCCGCGGCGGTGGACCTGGACTTCAATGGCAGCCGGTGGGAATCCATTCACAACGTGGATCCGCAGTGGATCTCGATCGACCTCGGTGCCGTGAAGGAGGTCCGGAAGGTTGTGCTGAAATGGGAGGGGGCCGGCGGCAAGGATTACAAGCTGCAGGTATCCGACAACGCGGGCGGCCCGTGGACCGACATGGTGACCGTGACCGGCAATACGACGACGGGAACGAATCTCGTTTACGACAATCTCGATTTCACCGGCCGTCATGTCCGGATGTACGGCACGGCTCGTACTTCGCCGTACGGCTACTCGCTCTACAACTTCGAGGTCTGGGGCATGGACTTCGATGAAAGCGCGCTGCCGCCCGTCATCACCAGCGGGCTCACCGCGAACGGGATGGTCGATACCGCCTTCAGCTACCAGATCGTGGCCACGCGCTACCCGACCAGCTATGGTGCCAGCGGCCTGCCCGCGGGTCTGGAGATCAATGCCGCCACCGGGGAGATCCACGGCATGCCCGCCGCCGCCGGATCCAGCAACATCGGCATCTCCGCGACGAATGCCAATGGCACCGCCAACGCGACGCTCTCCCTGACGGTGACCACCGGCCCGGTGCCGGACATCACCAGCCTGCTGACGGCGAATGGCACGGTCGGCACCCCCTTCAGCTACACCATCGCCGCGACGAACTCGCCCACCAGCTATGACGCCACCGGCCTGCCCGGTGTCCTCTCCCTCAATACCTCCACCGGTGTGATTTCCGGCACGCCTTCGGCGGCCTTCTCGGGGAATGTCACGATCTCCGCCACCAATGCCCACGGCACGGACACCGCGACGCTCGCGCTCGTCATCGCTCCGAACATCGTGAATCTCTCCGTTGGCCGGCCGACCGATGCCTCCAGCAGCATCAATGGCAATAGCACCGGTGCCGCGGCGGTGGACCTTAACTTCACCACCAGCCGGTGGGAATCCATCCATCAGGTCGATCCCCAGTGGATGTATATCGATCTCGGCGCGCCGAAGTCGATCCGCAGGGTGGTCCTGAAGTGGGAGAACGCGGGCGGCAAGAACTACAAGCTGCAGGTGGCCGATTCCTCCGATGGCCCGTGGACCGACATGGTGACGGTGACCAATAACACGACCACCGGAACGAATCTCGTTTACGACAATCTCGACTTCACCGGCCGCTACGTCCGGATGTACGGCACCACTCGTACTACGGGCTATGGTTACTCGCTCTACAACTTCGAGGTGTGGGGCAGCGACCCGCCTCCGGTGGCACCCTTCGACACGTGGCGTGAGCAGCAGTTCGGCGAGCTTGCGGACAGTCCCGACGCGCTTCCCGAGGCCGACTTCGATCATGACGGTCAGGCAAACGTGCTTGAGTTCGTGCTGGGCACGGATCCGAAGGCCGCGGGAGCGGACCCCGGCTACTCCGCCGCCATCGGGTCCGGCAACAAGCTGGAGTTCTCCTTCAGCCGCCCGCTGCAGATGGCGGGGGTCACGATCACCCTCAGCGCCTCGGATACGCTGAACGCCGGAAGCTGGGAGACCCTGGCCACCAAGGTGGGAGACGCTGCCTGGACCATTGCTCCCGGCGCCGCAGTGGAGGATCCCGGCACTGGCCCGGTCATCGTCACGGATTCCAAGACCCTTCCCGGCACCCCCCCGCGGCGCTTTCTCCGGCTCGGCGCGGAGATCACGCCCTAAGGTTCCAGTGGGGGCAGCCCGGCGGAGGTAAGCGATCCGCCGGGCACCGCAAGGCTACCGGTTCAATCCTTGCCCTGCTCGCCGGAGCCCTGCATGCCGAGGAACTTGACCGCGGCCTCGGTGCGGCAGCGGACGTGGAGCTTTTCGTAGATCTGCTTGAGGTGCCAGCGCACGGTCTCGACGCCCATGCCCAGTTGGTCGGCGATTTCCTTGTTGGCCATGCCCTTGGCGAGGCATTGGAGGACCTCGGTTTCACGGGCGGAGAGGCTGGGGGCTTCTTGTTCGGGAACGGCGGGCTTGCGAAACGATTCGACGACCTTGAGGGCGATCGCCGGGGTCATGGGGGCGCCGCCGGCGAGGATCTCGCGGATGGCGTCGACGATGTCCTGCGGCTTGCTGCGCTTGAGGATGTAGCCGCTCGCGCCGGCCTTGAGCGCGTCGAAGATCTTGTCGCCATCCTCATACATGGTGAGGATCAGCACGCGTAGGTCGGGCAATAGCCGCTTGATCTTGGCGGTGCATTCGATGCCGGACATGCCAGGGAGGTTGATGTCCATCATTACCAGATCGGGCTTCAGCTTGGGGATCAGTCGCAGCCCTTCTTCTCCCGAGGCGAAGCCCGCGAGGCATTCGCAGCCGGGAATCGACTCGACCAATTCGGCGAGGCTGGCGCGGACGGTGGTATTGTCCTCGACGATGGCGATGCGTTTCATTCGAGAAGCGTGAAGGGTAGCCTGAGGGCGGCGACCGGGGTGCTAGCGTTGCGCGCCGCTGGCGATTGATCAAGGAGCGGCGACCCCCTCAAGAGGGGGGCTGATAATTCCACCCACAAGGGGGGGCGAAAAATCGGGATAACTCCTCCATGGTCGTGTCTACCTGTCTCCGGGATGGCCAATGCTTGCCCGGAAGGCTAGGATGAGATCCCTGCCGTGAACCCCGATCCGAAAACTCCGAAGCAAGGCGCGAAGAGCCTGATGGCTCATCGCGGCTTTGTGGTGGTCGCATTCGTGGTGGCGGGGGTTATTTTCGCCGTGCTGTCCGCGGTGCTCGAGCACCAGAAGAGCGAGACGCGGCGGCAGGAACTGTCCGATCTGCGGGCCTATCGGGTGCGGCAGCTTTCGGAAATTGGAAAAGAACTCGAAGGTCTGGAGGCCATCAAGCGCCAGGAGCTTCTGCTCTACGCCCGGAAGCGTGCCGCGGATGCGTCCGCCGATGCGACGGCGCGGGAAAACTCGTCGCTGGAGGCACAGCGCGAGATCGTCGCGGCGCTGGAGACCAGCGCGCGTGACTTTGCGCTCTTTGCCGGCAAGCGCTCGAACGCGAGCTTCGACCGGGTCCTGGCAGCGCACGAAACGGCGGCCGATCTTCATTGCAAGATCCTCTCGGGGCAGCAGGAGGCGCTCGGCATCCTCGCCCTCCAGCAGCCGGGTCATGAGGCGGTGGCAGCACAGCAGGAAGCCCGCGATGCCCAGATGGAAGTCGGCGCCGCGCTCAAGGAGCTGGCAGAGGCCCGCGGGATGGCCCGCGGGTCGCGCCTGCGCACTCGCGACGAGCAGCAGTATGATCACCACACCTACCACGTGGCACGCGCCGAGCGACGGCTTGCGGAGATTCCGCGAAATCTAACAACGATGGCCGTCCGCGAGCGGCAGTTGGCGGAGATGGAAAGGGACGTGGCCAAGGAACTCGAAGTGTCGGTGGGAGACGCGCTGGCGAAGTTGGAACTGCAGGCGACGACGGTGCGGGAGGCCTTGGCCGATGTGGGAAAGCGGAAGGCCGAGGCGGAGAAGCTCCTTGGAGAGTCGAAGGTCGCACTGGTGAAGCATCAGCCGAAAGTCGCGGAACTCAAGGAGGTGCTAGACCGGGAACCGATCCCACCGACGCCGCAGGATGAGAAGGCCGCGAGTCTCCAACAGGACGTCATCGCCCTGCAACGGCGAGCGATCGATTTGCAAGCATCCGCACTGGCTGCCTTGGGTGACTTGCCGGCCACGGTGGATGAGGAGGGGCTCATGCAGGCGCTGGCAGCCTTGGAGGAACCTGTCTCCGCAAGTCAGGATGTCGCCCGCCCGCCCGACGCCGTTGCACTGGAGCAGGAGATTCGCGTCGCGTTTCGGAAGATCCATGCGATGGAGCAGATGATGATCGGCCGCCTGCAATTTGCGGACGCCGTTTCATCGACGAATCCCGTTCCTTTGAAGAGGTTGACGCAGTCGCCTGACGAGAAGGTCGGCTGCGACGAGATGAGCTCGATGGTCGTCAGCGCGCAAGCGATGCTCGAGCAAGCTCGCCGGATGGTCTCGGTGCGGGAACAGCCCGAGCATCGCCGCGAGATGGTGAAGCGCTTGGAGAAGTATGCCACGGCGGATTGCGATGATCCGGCGCGCGACCTCACGGGCTTGTGGAACGGCGCGGATGACGCGAGATGCGGGCTGCTTCCGGGTGGCCCCGGAGGTCCGCCCTGTCTCGATGCGCAGACCGTTTCGTTGCCGGCCTTTTCCATGCTGCACCGCGAGGTGTCTCCGCCGCCCGCGTGGTTGTTCGCGGATCACTGGCATGTGCTCGGGCCGTTCGACAACTCGGGGCGAGCCAATCTCGACACTTCTTTCGTGGCGGAATCCGTCGTGGATCTGCAGGCGACCTATCCCGGGAAGAACGGCGTGGCGATCGGTTGGGAGCCCGTTCAATCCGAGATTCCCAATGTGATGCCGCCGTTCCGCGCCTACAACAACGCGCGAAGGATCGAGGGTCTCGACGAGAAAACCGCTCATCTTCATAACCTTCAGTTTGCGGTTTACTACGCCTATACCGAGCTTCGCTTTGAAGAGGCCTGCGATCGATGGCTTGCCATTGGTAGCGATGATTCATCAAAGGTTTGGATCAATGACCAACCGGTCTGGATCAGTGGGAAGAACACCAAGGCGTGGACGCCGACCGAAGGTTACCGGAAGGTGCATTTCAACGCCGGGGTCAACCGGGTGCTTTATCGCATCGAGAACGGCTCGGACCGTACGGAGTTCTCGTTGTTGATCGGGATGCAGCCTTAGGTGCGGTCTGGAGAATATCGTCGGAATGGTGCTTTCAAAATTGAGAAAAGGCGAGGAGGAAGGCCGGTGTCTTGCGTCCCAACGGGACGATTCATAATAGCCCGGCACGAAAGTGCCGGGTAGGCAGGACAAACCGATCGTGTCCCAACGGGACACCTCAAGCGGGGAGAAGTCCGCGTATCGGCAAGGCAAGTTGCCCACGCCACGCGCCGACGCAAAGCGCTCAAGCCACGGCTTCGGAGCCCGTCTAACAGACCGCCGGAAGACGCATGAGGTGTCCCTTTGGGACACGATGCTCGCCCACGGTCTACCCGGCACTTCGTGCCGGGCTGTTATGAGCCGTCCCGTTGGGACGAAGAACGATGAACCGTTCCGTTGGGACGAAGAACGATGAACCGTCCCGTTGGGACGAAGAACGTTTTTCCATAAGTCCGCGTGCTTCGAGTCACGTTGCTGATGATGTAGGGAGCGAGGGAAAGTTTCTATCGGATTCCCCCCGCATGGGGGGGTGGCAACTCTGGGCACGGGTGTATTTACAACAGTAACCCTTGTTAATCCTCACGATGAGAAACCCAAGATCCTGCCGCTTGACCGGCCGACTACTACGCCGCGGGAAGCGTGGCTTCGCGCTGGTGATTTCGCTCACGCTGATGGTCTTGCTCACGGTCCTCGCGGTGGGTCTCTTGAGCTTGTCGTCCATTTCGCTGAGGACTTCCACGCATGGGATGGCGATGGCCACCGCGCGGTCGAATGCGAGGCTGGCGCTGATGATGGCGATCGGCGACCTGCAGAAGAAAGCCGGGCCGGACCAGCGGATCACGGCACCTGCCAATCTCAGCAAGAAAGATCTGCCCGGTGGCTTGACCGGCGTCTGGAGATCTTGGAAAGCCGACCCCCAGGCGGTGGTCGAGAGCGACTATCAGGAGCGGAAATCGGGCGACCATTTCCTGGGCTACCTGGTTTCGAATCCCAAGCCGGGACAGCAAAGCGAACTGGGCGAACTACCGAAAGGTGATGAGGAAGTGAGGTTGGTCGCGGAAGGCAGCACCGGCAAGGAAAGCGGCATTACCGAGACCAAGGCGGCGATGGTCCCGGTGAGCAAAGACGACAAGCCGGATGGCGGGTTTGCCTGGGTGGCGATGGATGACAGCGTCAAGGCGAGGCTCAATCTCGAGCCGTCCTCCGATAACGCCAGCGCGCTGGGCGAAAAGATCGCCCGTGCCGGTTCGTCCGCACGCAATCGCTTCGAGGACGTGAAGGGACTTGAGTTCCTCGAAGCGGACGACATCGGCAAGCTTCGCGAAGACCTTCCCAAGATCGTCAGCCTGCAGGAAACGGAACTTGCATCCGACTCGGCCGAAGACCTGGCGCGCTATTTCCACGACTTCACGGTCCATGGTGCTTCCTTGCAGACCAATGTGGCGGACGGCGGACTGAAGACGGACCTCAGCGTGATCTTCGACGGAAACTATCGTCAGAGCCTGCCGGGCGAGTTCGACACACGCTACTTGTATTCGGGGACGTCCACGCCGTTTCCGAGCGGCTCGTCGAATTCCGATATCCGCTGGTCGCTGCTGGCGAACTATGCGCGCATGTATCAACTCTCCGGGTCGGCAGACGGCAATGTGCTCACCGGCCTGAAGGCAAAGCTTCCTCCCGGCTATCAGATGAAGCCGGTGACCGACTCTGCCGCGGCACCCGCGGGAGTGCGCTACGAACCGCGGATGGCCATGATCAAGGAGCCGGTGCTGATGCCGACGGTGGTGAGGGTGGATACGGTCTTCAGCCTGGTGGCGCGCAAGGCTCACCAGGGACGGGGGACCGAGGCGTATCCCTACCAACTGCACCTGATGTATCTGCCGGTCGTCACGCTGCACAATCCGTACAGCACGCCGCTGCGCTGCACGAACATCCAGCTTGAGTTCTCCGATATTCCGCTTGGCTTCCAGTTCCTCGTGAACGGGCAACCGGCTACGACCGGCGGCCTCGTTCCGATGAACAAGCTGTTCATGGGGACGGTCGCCAAGAAGACCTTATCGGTGTCCCTTTCCAATTCGCTCTCCGCCAATACGGAGGTCGTCATGGGGCCGGGGGAAACGCTGATCTTCGGCACTCCGTTTTCCAAGGATGCCACGTGGGCTTCCGAGGTGGCGGTCAATGGGGCAGTGATGTTCGATTGGGCGAACAACAAGGCGTCCAATGTCCGGATCGTGCCTGCGATGATCACGGGTCCCAATGACGGCATCGGCTTCGACGTGGACTGGCTGGCACCCGATCCGCGTGCCGACTGGGCCAAAGCCCGCCGGAATGAAGGGGTGCTGATGCTGAAAGCGGACGATGACATCCAAGTGAAGTTCGGCCCGATGATGCCGACGGGGGCCAATGGCATTTTCACCATCGTCACGCGGATGGCGAATCAGGAGATCGGCAGGACCCAGGTTTTCTACAAGGACCAGGCACGACTTACTCCATTGCTGTCGGAGGGGGTGTCACCGCGCTTTCCAGATCCGCGGCAGTTTCCCGCTTCCTTTCCGGATGCGGGGGCATCGGGCTTGAAGACGACCGGCCTGCTGGAATCGGATACCACGCCATTCCGCTCCTACGTCAATGCGCGTCCCTTTGCGGTCTTCAGCGTGGGAGCGAAGACCACGGTGGAATCGTTCACGAAGGCGCGGCCGCTGGCGGACACCGGCGTCGTCTATCAGATGGCGACGTGCGATTTCCGGAATACTAACAGCCAGGGTGCCAGCCCGCTGGAAGTGGCGCTGGTGCCGGTGAAGAATGGCAGCGCGGCGATCGAGTCGGATGGCCAGAAGGGCTTCTTCTTCGGGGGGCATGGCTCGACCAATGGCAGCACGGCGGCGACCATCTATGAGGTGCCTCTCGCACCGCTGCAATCGCTGGCCCAACTGCGGCACGCGAACGGGGCGAGCCTCGGCACGATGCCGATGGTGACTTACACGGTGGGCGAATCGCGGGCGCATCCGGCGATCCCTGCGACGGCCACGAACATCCAGCAAGCGGGCTCGAAGCTGCTGCTCGACCATTCATGGCTGGCCAACTCGGCGCTGTGGGATGGCTACTGGTTTTCCAGTCTCTCGACTTTGAAAGGCCCCGCATTCTCCGGCGACTCGGCCATGGACCAGGAGGAGCTGGCGGAGAAGTTCTTTGCTGGCGACCGTTCGCTTTCCCATCCTGCCGGTGTTCCAGGTGAAGGCGAAGAAGACACCGGTGCCCACCGGCGAAAACTCGATTCCCTTCACGGTGAATGCGACGCCGTGGATCTGCCATCCATGATGGCTCGGCTGTCGTCCCGCGGACGATTTCCAACTCGCTATTTCGCCGCGACGCGCATGCGGGCGGCGGTGTGGCCGGGGGCTTCGGCGGTGATCTCCCATGCGCCGCCGGGTTGCGCGGAGCCGAGGGGGGGGGATAGCCGGAGCTTGCCAGCGCCGCTGCCGCGGGTTTCGGCCATGCCTTGGGCGAGGCCGAGGATGGCGCGGATGATCGACTCGCCCTCGGCATCCGTGACCGCGGCTTGTGGAGGCATCGGGACTTCGCCCCACACGCCGCCGCCGCCGGTCTTGAGCTTGGCCTGCAGATGCGCGGCGGCATTGGCTTGCTCGCGGTATTTCATCGCGACGTCGAGGTAGGCCGGGCCGACCGAGGTCTTGTCCACCTGGTGGCAGGCGAAGCACTGCCTGGAGGTGGCGAGCTTCTCGATCTCCGGTGGAAGTTGCGGTCCGCCGGCATCGTGGCCGGTGGGCGGGATGTAGCGGGCGCGCACGATCAGCTTGGCAGGATCCGCCGCTCCCTTGATGGTGAAGCCGACTTCCTCACCGAAGCCGAGCTTGTCCGGCTTGCCGGCGAGTTCGAGGGCAAGTTGCGGGAGCGTTTGTTCCTGTTCCAGCGCCACGCGGGCGACGGTGACCGCGCCCTTCGCATCGGTAGCCACCGCGCGCAGCTCGGAGCCACCGCCGGAGAGTGTGATGGAGTTGCCGCTGCCGACCTTGGTTTCGTTGGCGCCGCGGGTGACCCACCACTCGACGGACACGCGGTCCTTGTCCGGATCGCTGGCGGTCGCGGTGTAGGTGGTGCCGGTGGTGCCGGTGGCGGCGACCGTGACAGCCGGTGGCTTGTTGCCGTCTGCCGGACGCAGGCTGCGAATGCGTCCGTTCTTGTTAAAGTACCAGTCGCCGCCGTATTCGAGCAGCCACAGCGTGCCATCGGCGGCCATCTCGAGGTCCATCGGGTGCATGAGCTGGTCCATCAGCGGCTCCAGCTTCTCGAGCTTTTCCTCACGGCCGAGCTTGGCCTTCCACATCCGGCCGCGCATCCAGTCGTAGGTCAGCAGGGTGTGGTCGTCGCTCTTGTCCAGCAGGTTGAACTTTCTACGAGCATCATAGTAGAAGACCGGGCCGGCCATCGCATTGCGACCGCCGCCACCCACGGCGGGGAACTCGGGGCTGTTCCCGTAGGGATACCAGATGAAGGCCTTCTGCGCGGGCGGCAGGTCCACGAGGCCGGTGTTGTGCTTGCCAGGATTCTTCGGCTTGGCCGGGTCGGTCATTTCGCCGGGCTTGCCAGTGGTGAAGTCGACGATGGGGTAGGGGCGATTGTCGGCGATGACGAAGGGCCAGCCGAAGTTGCCGGCTTGCTTGGCCTGGTTCACCTCATCGTGACCGGCCGGGCCCTTCGCTCCCGCGCCGCCCGCATCGGGACCGACCTCACCCCAATAGACGACGCGGGTCTTCGGGTCGATCGAGAGTC
Source organism: Luteolibacter arcticus (assembly GCF_025950235.1). Taxonomy (NCBI): domain Bacteria; kingdom Pseudomonadati; phylum Verrucomicrobiota; class Verrucomicrobiia; order Verrucomicrobiales; family Verrucomicrobiaceae; genus Neoluteolibacter; species Neoluteolibacter arcticus. Next base: position 146,242 of record NZ_JAPDDT010000011.1, read on the forward strand.
GGAAGGGATTGCGGCAACCCATCGCGTAGATCTCGGGGCACGTCTTCGCGGTGCCGGGCGGGAAGAGGTTGCCCTTGGGGATTTCGTAGCCGCTCTCGGTCGGGCGGATGCGCAGAATCTTGCCGCGGAGGTCATTGGTGCTGCCGGCGCTGCGCATCGCGTTGACGTGGTCGCGGCCATCGCGGTCGTCGATGGGGGCGAAGCCGCCGCTCTCGAAGGGATTGGTATTGTCGCCGGTGCTCAGGTGGAGCAGGCCGTCCGGTCCGAAGGCGAGCGAGCCGGCCTGGTGGCAGACCTTGTCGCGGCGGTCGGTGGGGATATCGAGCAGCACCTTCTCCGAGGAGAGATCGAGCTTGCCGTCCTTCAGTTCGAAGCGCGACAGGCGGTTGAGCATCTTCTCCGGATGGCTGAAGTAGAGGTAGAGCCGGCGGTTCTTCGTGAATGCCGGATCGAGCGCCAGGCCGAGCAAGCCGTCCTCGCGCGCCCACGGTGAGTTCGTATCGGTGGCGCGCAGGGCCGTCACCGGCACGGTGCCGAGCTCGAAGACTCCGCCGGTGGACGGGCGGACGCGCAGCACCCGGCCCTCGCGCTCGATGACGATGAGGTCGCCATTCGGCACCACGGCGATCTCCATCGGGTCCCGGAGTTTTTCCGCAACCGTGGTGCTCTGGATCTCCGCGGCCATGGCCCACGAACTCGCGAGGGCGAGGAGCGCGGCGGTGCTGAGGAGACGATGGCGTGGGTGCGGGAAGTTCATGGGGATCGTGCGAAGGCTGCCACTTTGACGTTCAATTGGCCTCCAATTCAACACGCGGCCAAAACAATACGCATCTTTTCACAACCGGATATCAGCCACGCAACGGATCGCCGTGCAACCTCTCCACGGGGCCTGCATGCCACTTCCGGAGCCGCCGCTGTCGCCGCTGGAATGCACGTGTCCCGCTCACCCTTTCTCTCGCTCTCATGCCTGTGCTCACCGCTTCCAACTACGACAAGCGCCCCCGCATCGATGTCCCCGGCCACGCTTGCCAGGTCGGCTGGAAAGCCATTGGCCGCGAACTCGACGGGAAGCTCGCCAACTGCAATTCGCGGGGGCCGGTCGTGGTGGTCGAGTGCTATCCCGGCGTCGACGAACTCGAAGTCGCGGATCAACTCGCGATGCTACTGAAGCCCGCGCTCACCTTGCTGGCGGCGTCTGCCTTGAAAAAGCCGGAGGAAATTGACGCGCTGGTCGAGCCCTTCCTCGGCGGTGACGATCCCGTGTTCGGATTCCTCAGCGATCTCACGTTGCCGCAGTTCTTCGATGCCGGGCGTCTGGATGCGCTCCAGCAACGGGTGAGGTCCGCCGGGGGGATTGCGCTCATCGTCGGTTGCGGTGCTTCGCTGATCGCCCCCGATGCCGATCTGGTCGTCTATGCCGACCTCGCGCGCTGGGAAGCCCAGCTCCGCTTCCGCCGCAACGAGAGCTCCAACCTCGGCGCGCAGAATCCCAAGCAGGCCGCGAGCCTGCAATACAAGCGGGCCTTCTTTGTCGATTGGCGGGTGGCGGACCGGTTCAAGCTGCCACTGCTCGAACGCTGCGACTACGTGCTCGACACCAACACCGCCGCCACGCCGAAGCTCGCGGCGGGCGGGGCGGTCCGCGAGGGCTTGCGCCGCGCCGCCGCACGGCCGTTTCGGGTGGTGCCATTCTTCGACCCCGCGCCGTGGGGGGGGCAGTGGATGAAGGAAACTTGCGACCTCGATCGCTCGGCGAAGAACTACGGCTGGTGCTTCGATTGCGTGCCGGAGGAGAATAGCCTGCTGCTCGGCTTCGGCGAGGTGAAGGACTTCGAGATCCCCTCGATCAATGTGGTCTTCCGCCATCCGGAGGAATTGTTAGGGGGGAAGATCCACGCGCGCTTTGGCGCGGAGTTCCCGATTCGCTTTGATCTCCTCGACACGATGGGCGGCGGCAATCTGTCGCTGCAGGTTCATCCGCTGAACGAATACATCCGCGACAAATTCGGGATGCCCTACACCCAGGACGAGAGCTACTACATGCTCGATGCGGGTCCTGAGGCTCGCGTTTACCTCGGCTTCAAAACCGGTGTCGATCCCGAGGCCGTGATCCGCGACCTCAAGGCCTCGCAAACAGATCCCTCGAAGCAATTCCCCGCCGACGACCACGCCAACCGCTTCCCGGCGAAGAAGCACGACCACTTCCTGATTCCCGCCGGGACGATCCACTGCTCGGGCTCGGAAAGCATGGTGCTCGAGATCAGCGCGACGCCTTACATCTTCACCTTCAAGCTGTGGGACTGGGCGCGTCTCGGTCTGGATGGCAAGCCGCGGCACATTCATCTCGATCACGGCAAGGAGGTGCTGCAATTCGACCGCGATACCGAGTGGACGAAACGCAACCTCGTCAATCGCATCGAGCCGATCGCCAGTGGGGATGGCTGGACGGAAGAGCGCACCGGCTTGCACGAATCCGAGTTCATTGAAACGCGCCGCCATTGGTTCACCGGTACGGTCGAACACGACACGGAGGGCAATCTCAATGTGGTCAACCTCGTCGAAGGCCGCGAGGCGATCGTTGAGAGTCCGACCGGTGCTTTTGAGCCGTTCGTCGTCCACTACGCCGAGACCTTCATCGTGCCTGCGGCGGTGGGTGGCTACACGATCCGCCCGCATGGCGAGTCGGTGGGACAGTGCTGTGGGACGCTGAAGGCTTTCGTGCGGTGAGGCGCATGCCAGCCGGGATGCCGTTTTGCCCGCATCGTTTGGCGGGGTCCGCTGGGGGCGCGGGCCGCTGGCCCGCCGAGCGGTCCCTGGCGGCTTTTCTCGTCGTTAGCAGTTCGCGTGGACCGCTTTGAATCTCTACGCGGCCTCGTCCGTGGATTTCAGCTAGCAAGCTTGCTTCTGCGGGCCGGAGGCTCCGCGATCCCAGCGGAGCCGGCACTGCGTGCCGGGCTCATGAATCGTCCCGTTGGGACTGCACGAAAATACGCGTTTTTGCACGAAATAGTATCAGTGAATTGCGTGGAAGGGCGGTAGAATGAGGGTTGCGCCGTTTGGATGCTCCTGTCCCTCGCGCCTCCCGTCCGCTCCTCATGAATCCGATTGCCCGTCTCCTCTGCCTGACCGTGGTGCCCGCCTGGGCCCTGCAGGCGGCTCCTGTCACCCGTGCCCGCGATTTCACCGAGGCGCTCGAACAAGCGCAGGCGAGCGGCAGCGACATCGTGGTGCTGCAGCGCGGCAGCGACTGGAATCGCTTGGGCGAAACGCTTTACCAGGGGGTGTGGCAGGCACCGGAATTCGAAAAGGAACTGGCCGAGGGCTTCGTGCTGGTGACGGTGGACCGGCCGGAGCAGGCGGGCGCGCCGGCACTCGGCAGCGGGGAAAGTGCGGCCGGGTTGACGCGATTTTTGGCAGCGACGGCCGCGGGGGCGAAGCTGCCCGAGAACGAAGTTGCCTCGGTCCGCGCGGAAGGCGGGGCGTCGTTCAAGAAACGCGCCGATGGGACGTGGTTGCTGGACGATCCGAAGGGCGAGAAGAACCCGGCACACGATACGCTGCAGTTGAACGTGCGCGCCAGCCGCGGCGGGCAGGTGCTGCGCCTCGATTTCCTGCCGGATGCCTCGCTGCCGAATGGCGGTTCGGGTCGCGCGCCCAATGGCAATTTTGCCCTCAACGAGGTGAGCATCGTCGATGGCGACAAGCCGCTGGCGGCGACCCATGCGTGGGGCAACTCGCCGGAAGGCGCGGGTGCTGCCCAGCTTTTGTTAGACGGGGTCACTGACAAGCCCGACAAGGCATGGAATGGCGGAGCCCACACCCGTCAGGCGCGCACGCTGATGCTGGCACTCGCCAAGCCGGTGCGCCCGGGCGCCAATCTCAAGGTGACCTTGACCGGTCGCTCGCAGTGGAACAATCACATCCCGGCCTGCTTGCGCGCCGCGGTGGTCGATGACGAGGGGATGGCCGCCTCGCTGGCGCGGGTGGCCGACGCGCAGTCGCAGGCGACCCGCAATGAAGCCTTCACGTGGTGGGATGGCGGCCGTTGTCCGCGGGTGGCGCTGGTGGACTCGGAAGGGCGGGGGATTGCCGCGCTCGATACGCCTCGCGGCGATCTAACACCGACGACGCTGGCGGCACAGGTGAAGAAGCTGCGCGAAACCCGCATCGCCCGCGATGAATGGCTGGCGAAGGCTGCCAAGGTCAGCGGCCCCGATCAGGCGGAACTGCTGCGCCAAGCGCTGGCGGAACTCGATTTCGGCAACTGGCCCGGCAATGGGAATTGCTACAAGCCGATCCACGACCAGATCCGCGCGGCCGATCCCCAGGACGTGACCGGTGCGGTTCGCTGGCTCGGCTTTTCGAAGGATCCCAAGGGCGGCATCCCGTGGGCGAAGCCGGCGTGGAACGAGGCGCTCGATACGCAGGGCGGCAAGCGCGCGCTCACCGACGCCGACTATCAGGAAGCGATCGCCCGCGTGGACAAGGAGCTGGCCGACCCGCGCAACAAGGTGCTCAGCCACGAAAACGTCCAGCGCATGATGGTGGCAAAATTCCACATCTACAAAGGTTGGAAGGGCCATGAGGACGAGCGCTTCAAGGTCCAACAGCAGATCGCCGATCTCGATCCCGCCACCTTCTGGGGCATCGGCGCACGCGGCTACATCGGGATGTATGGCAAGAGCGCGACGCCCTACCTGACCTACGGCTGGAAGCCGGAGCAGGTGAAAGCCGGTGCCAATACGTGGCGGATGGACGACACCGGCTACTTCTTCGACCACCCGGGCAGCTACAAGGTCGCGCTCACCCATGCCGCCGGGGCTGCCACGGTGAAGGTGAAGCGGCTGGCGTTGTTAGATGGCGACAAGGTGCTGGCCGAGGCCAAGCCCGACGCCGACCTGGGACCGGGCAAGGGCCGCGTGGAGGCGATCCTCGACTGCGCCGCGTGGCAGCCGGACCGCGCCTATGTCTTCGTCGCGGAAATCGAAGCCGCCCAGACCGACAGCGCCGGACGCTTCGCGATCGAGCCGTGGTTCACCGAGCCAGCCGCGACGACCCTCGCGACCGATCATTTCAAGGTCCGCCGCGACTTGCGCGACAAGCTGGCCGCCGCCTTCGCGCCCCACCGGAACGCGCTCGACAAGGCATTCGCTGGCGAGAGTGTGCGCCTCGACCTCGCCCGCCACGAGCTGATCCGCCGCTGCGGGCCGGAGGTCCTCGACCAAGTCGCCGCGAGCCCCGGCGGCAAGGAATTTCTCGAGGCCTTCACCGGCGATCTCGCGTGGCTGGAGTCATTCCTCGCCAATGACGAGGCGAAGTGGCCGCTGGCGATCGAGAACCTGCGCTTCCTCCATCGCAATGGCCGCGACCTCGACCAGCCGCTCTACCGGAAGGTCGCCACCGCCATGGCGCTGGCTGCCGGTGAGATGAACCGCTATCGCTTGTTAGACCGCTACCACGGTGTCCTCCGCACTCATCGCGAGGGCTTGCTGCACGTGTCTTTCGAAGGCCTGGACACCCGCGAAATGCGCTGGGCGATCCCTCTGGCCGGCACCGACCGCGACTATCGCTTCATGGTGGATACCATGCAGCAGCGCCTTCGCGACTACCTCGGCGCCTGCTGGGGCATCGCCTACATCGACCCGAATGTTTACGGCTACTCGGTGCAGGGCTGGGGCTTCATCGATCCGTGGACGCACCACTACGGCACGGGGACTGGCGACCGGCCGTTCCCGGTTCACCGGATCGTCGGCGGCGTGTGCGGCACGCTGTCGGGCTTCGGTGCCACCGTGACCCAGGCGCACGGTGTGATGTCCACCACGGTCGGCCAGCCGGCGCACTGCGCGTATGTCGTGCGTGTCGGCGAGGAATGGCCGACCGGCAATGATGTTTCCGGCCCGGAGACCAATGGCGCGTCGGTGTATGAAGGCACCGGCTTTCCCACCATGCACCGGCTCTACGAGGTGGTGCACGGCGACACGGCCGCTTTCCTGAAGTCGTCGCGTCTTGCGTGGGCGGCGCACGTTTATCTCGACCGCCGCCGGCCGCTGGTGCGCGTGATGCCCGGCATGACCTATGCCGTCTATGACTTGCCCGGTGGCAAGGTGGACGACATGGCCAAGCTCAAGCCGGTGAAGACCGGTGTGGCCAGCGGCTTCGATCTTTCCGAAGTGCTGCCCGCGAATCCGGTGAACTTCGGCGTGGCGTGGGAAGGCGAGATCGAAGTGAGCGGCGACGGTCCCGTGACGGTTCAACTGAAGAGCGACGACGCTTCGCGCCTGAAGATCGGCAACCACCTCGTCCCCTGCAATCAGGCACCGATGGAACTCAAACTCCGCTCCGGCACTCATCCGGTGAAGCTCGAGTATGGCCAGGCTGGCGGCAATTGGTCGCTCGCCGTGACTTGGTCCGGGCCCGCCGAGTGGGATGCCGATTGGTCGGGAGCCTATCTGCAAGCGATCGCCGCGCAGCCGATCAACTACCCGCTTTTGTTAGAAACGATCAAGTCGTTCGAAAGCGCCAGCGACCTGCCGAAGGGCACATGGCAAAAACTGATCGGCCAGATCGCCACGGCCTATGCGCCGTATCACGAAGCGGCGTGGGCTTTGGTCAACCGCTGCTATGGCAAGGTCGCGCCGACGCTGGCACCCGCCGAGCGGCTGGAGCTGTTGCTGGCCAGCCATCGACACATCACGCAGGCGAAGGCACCGAAGTTCATGGGCTATAACCTGGCCGCAGTCCTCAACATCCAGGCTGAATCGCTTGGTGATCCTGCGATGGCGTTGTCCTTCTTCGAGAAGCTGCTCGCCATCCATTACTCCGAGACACCCACCGCCAACCGGGTCTTCGGCGACGTGCTGAACTGGGGCCGCACGCGCTTCACCGCGAAGCCGGAGACGGCCGCGGGATTCGCCAAGGCGGTCGGCAGCTTCTTCTCCGCTCGCGGCGAGAGCCTTGGCGTCGACAGCATGCGCAATCAGATCGTTGCCGGCATCAAGGCAGCATCGGATGCCGGCGACCTCGCTTCGTGGCGCTTGTGGAGCGAGATGGCGGCCCGCTTCCTGCCGCCGCTTGCACCCGGCGACGTGCACCTGAATGCCGAGCAGGCCAAGGCCGCGCCGAAGCTGCCAACGTCCGGCAGCCTGCTATCGAAGGACGGGCTGCTGCAGACCAGCAGCGCGTGCCAGTTCGACCGCCCGCTTTCTTACCGTGCCGTGCTCGATGGCAGCGCGCCCGGCTGGTTTGACACCGAGGCCGAAGCCAAGCCATGGGCCCAGATCATGCTGGCCGGTGAGGCGGAGATCACCGGGATCGTCGCGGTGAATCGCTATGAGTTCAAACCGGAGCAAGAGGAGTTCCAGTGGGCCGCGCCGTTCAAGGTGCTCGTCTCCACCGATGGCAAGACTTGGACCGAAGCCGCCACCTGCGACAAGGCGGAGGCGGTGATGCGCATCGACCTGCCCGGCAAACCACGTGCCCGCTACGTCCGGCTTGAGCGTCAGGCTCCGGCGGATGCGTCGAAGCCGCCGGGGCGCTTTCACTTGCGCAACTTCCTGGTCTTCGGCCGCAAGATGTATTGATCCGCGGGTCTCACGGGTCTTCCTGAGAAAGCGATCGGCCTGCATTTGTTCCGCCCCCTCCGGGGTCAAATTCGTATGGGTTTTTAGGCAAGGGAGAGGGAGTCATTTCGGCTGGATCGCGTCACCTTGTGTCAGATTGGAGCATGGTTCGGGATGTTTATGGCATTCCGGTTTCCGTCTTCGCAAGGCCCCGGCCCGCTTATGAAAACCCTCCTCCTTCCCACCGGCAGCGCTATCTCGCCAAGGTTTCCGACCATCGGTTCGCGAGCGTGGGTGAAGTGCGTGGTGATCGCTGGGCTTTCTGTTTCTGCACTGCCGCTGGCCGCTCAAAACGCCGTCCCCGCTGACAAGGGCTCGCTCACGGATTCCGGAAAGTTCCAGCCGAAGGATGCTGCGGCCGCCGCTGCTGCGGTGCCCAATCCGGCGGCCCGTCTCGCCGAACTGGGAGTAAAGCTCGAGGGCGACCGCATGCAGATCGGATTGGTGGAACTCGATCGCAAGACGCACACGGTTTCGTTTCCGGCCAAGGTTCACGCCGTCGAGGGGCTCATCGAGTACTTGCTCGTCAATTCCAAGGGCAAGGTCCACGAAACGCTGTTCGTCACCGAGGCCGAGCCACAGGACATCCACGTCGCCTGCCTGCTCGCGGGTTGGGGAAAGAAGGATGCGGCGCCGGTCTTGATCGAAGCGTCGTGGGAATCCAACGGACCGCTGCGCCGCGAACCGGTCGAGAACCTCGTCGCGTTCGCCAAGGATCACCCGCAGGGCGAGACCGACGGGCATCTCACGCCGGGTTCGTGGACCTACACCGGCTCGACGATTGATGCCGGGGGCTTCGCTGCCACCCGTGAAGGATCGGTCGTCTCGCTGATCAATGATCCCGCCGCGTTGGTCACCAATCCGCGGCCCGGACGCGATGACGACACGCTCCATGTGCCGAACGGCAAGCTGCTCCCGGCCGCCGGATTTCCCATCAAGATCTCTCTCCGCCCCGCACCCGAAAAGAAGGACTAACAGGTTCTCTTACCCAGCTTCCGAACGCCGATGAAAACCCATCCATCGCTCTTGCCGGCCCTCCGCCGGCTCTTATGCCTCTTGCTTGTCCTCATCCCGTGGCTGCCCGTCGCGGCACAGGAGGGGCGGGAATTCCCCCTCGGACCGATCGGCGGCCACTACAGCGTGACCGCCAACTCAAGCCTCGCCCTGGTCCGCTCGGTCGATGCCGGCGGTCCCGGCGCGCTCGCCGGCTTGCAGGCCGGTGACTACATCCACGGCGCCTTCGGCAAGACCTTCACACCCACGGGAGGCTCTCACTATGGGGTCACCCAGGAACTCGGCTTCGCCGTCGATCGCGCGGAGGCCGGGGACGGCATCCTGCCACTGCTCGTGATCCGTGCCGGCACCGGCGGCATGGTCATGAATGTCGGGCTGCCCGCGTCCGGCGCCTTCGGTCCCGCTTATCCGCGCAATAGCCCGAAGTACGCCGCCATGTATGAGAACGCGGTGGCCGATCTCCATACGCGAACCATGAATAGCGGCAATGGGTACACGGGCTATCTCACAGGATTCACTGGCCTTTGCTTGTTAGGGCATCCCAATTGGAACGACACGACCGGCGCGAAGCCCTATCGGCTTTCGATCAATAAAATCCGCGACCTCGCGATCCAGCAGATCACCAACTGGGGGTATGCGCCCACGGAAAGCGCGTTGGTGGACGGTTCCCCAATCCCCAATCCGAGCGGCGGTCCGAGCAACTGGGAACTTGGACCGTATGTGATGTTCCTTTCGGAATATTACGCGAAGACCTCCGATAGCTCGGTGCTCGCCCCGCTCCAACGCGGCACCGAGATGTGCGCCAACACCGTCCAGTGGTGGAAACAACCGGTGAACGGCGGCCTCTCGCCGGAATACGATCGCGTCGCTGGCATGAGTTCGCACGGCGGCGTCACCGGCGACTACATGCACCAGGGTTGGTACTGCGGCATCAACATGAACGGCGTCCACAACCTCGGCGGGATGGCCTTCGCCCGCCGCGCCGGGACGAACATGAGCGTCCGCCCGAAGGACGGCCACTACTTCGGATTTACCAACCTGAATCCGGGAGACCCCATCCCGAATTCCATCGTCAACGCCCTACCATCGTCGATCACCCTGCCGCAATACGCGGCGGACCCGGTGCGCGGCCTCACCCTTTCCAACACCTCCAGTCCGGTCAACCGCTCGGATCCATCCGATCCGTTCTGGTACAATCCCTCGGTCAACCAGAAGTACCTCATGCAGATGAACTTCATCTGCCGGCGCAGCCTCAGTGGCAATGGGAGTATTGGCTACGCTCCTGAGACGGGTGACACGGGAGAGGACGGCGGTCGCACTCCCGGCGGTTTGCTTGGCTTGGCGATGTATCGGGATGACGTCGGCGGGCTCGATGCCGCCGACCTCAACCGGCTCGAGCTCATGAAGAGCCGCATCACCAACAATTACATGAACCACCAGCTCGCCCACGTGTACCTGATCGGCGGGCAGGTGTTCCAGCAACTGGCGACTCCCTACTTGAACGACCGCCAGCAGCGTTTCTTCATGGACAACTGGCGCTTCTATTACGCGCTCGCCCGCAACGCCAACAATGGCCCGCGCTACTTCCAAAACCGCACCCACTCGGATGCCGGCGCCTATTTGAGCAACGATCACTGCGCCCTGATCAACGCCGCGCTGCCCTATGGCATCGCCAACGGCGGCTACAGCCTGATCCCCGGCTACAACACCAACCGCACCCTAGCGGACTTCAAGTCGCCCGCCCTCATGTGGCCGACGATCGCGGCCCACACCTGCACCGTCACCAGCGCGTCGCAGGCCTTTCAAATCGATGTCTGCGACGGATCCGGCAATGTGCTCGCGCCGGCCAACTACACCGCCGCTTGGTCACACGTGTCCGGCCCGGCCACCGCCACCTTCAGCTCTAACAACACGGCCAACACCACCATCACCTTCCCCAGCGTCAGCCCCACAGCTTATCGCGTGCGGCTGACGGTCACCCGCGCCGGCTTTCCCGATCTGGTCGAGGATATCGATGTCATCCGTGCCAATGCCACCACGCCTGTCCCGCCTTCCATCACCACTCATCCCGCTCCCCAAAGCACCGTTCCCGGGGGCGGCGCGACCTTCAGTGTCGCAGCTTCCGGTACCGGTCCCTTCGTCTATCAGTGGCGTCTCAATGGCGTTTCGTACTGGGTCGCGAGCCCGACGCCCACGCTCACCCTCACCAATGTCGGCAGCGGACATCTCGGTTCCTATGACTGTGTGATCACCACGCCCGAGGGCACCTTGGTTTCGAACGCCGCGACCCTCAGCTTCAATTCCACCCTCTCCCGCACACCGGGCGGGCTGCGGCGCGAGGTGTGGACCGGCTTGGGCGGCTCGGCGGTCGCCGATCTCACTGCCTCTGTGAACTACCCCTTGTTCCCGCGCATCACCTCCGTGGTGACATCCGCCGGGACGACGGCTTACGGCGATAACTATGGCCAAAAACTCAGCGGCTGGCTCAGACCTCCGGTGTCCGGCGCGTACCGCTTCTTCATCGCGTCTGACGATGCCTCGCAACTGTGGCTGAGCACCGACGATAGCGCCGCGGCCAAGGTGAAGATCGCCGAATACACGGGGTCCACCAATTATCGCTCCTACAGTACCGGGGCCCAGTCAGGAGTCATCAATCTGGTCGCGGGGCAGAAGTACTACATCGAGTTGCTTCACAAGGAAGCCGGCGGCGGGGATCACGCGAGCCTGGCCTGGCAGATGCCCGGCGAGCCGGTGCCGGCCAATGGCTCCGCACCGATCGATGGCGTCTACTTGGAATACGACCAGTACCTGCCGCTGCTGACCAACCACTGGAAACTCGACGAAGCGTCCGGCAGCACTTGCGCCGACTCGGTCGGGACGGCTGCGGCCAATCTTATGAACGGTCCGACCCGCGTTGCCGGAGTCCTCGGCAATGCGGTGAATTTCAACGGCGTGAACCAGTACGGGCAAGCGACGGTGACTGTCTCCGAGAGCGTGTCCGCGGTGTCGCTGTGGTTCCGCACGACCCAGGCATCCGGCGGGCTGTTTTCGGTGGTGGATGGAGCGAGCAGCTATGACCGCAGCGTCTTCCTGACCGGCGGCAACATCAGCGCCTACATTTACTCCGGAGAAACCATCACCACCAGCGGCACCGCCTACAACGACGGCCAGTGGCACCACCTCGTCCACACCTTCGGCGGTGGCATCGGCGGCCAGAAGCTCTATGTCGATGGCGTCCAGGTCGCGGCCGGCACCAAGGCCCAGTCGGATTTCAACTGGCAGACCGCCGTCCGGATCGGCCACGCGGCAAACTCGCCGTCGCCGTACTTCAATGGCCAGATCGACGAGGTGCGGATCTACAATGCGGGGCTGTCCGTGCCCGATGCGGAGGCGCTCTACACCGGCGGACTGAATGCCGCGCCGCAGATCAGTGCCGGCACCTTCACGGTGGTGGAAAATGCTCCAGCCGGAACCAGCGTCGGCACCCTCACGGCCACGGATACCAATGCGGGCCAGACGATCGGCTACAGCATCGTGGCCGGCAATGTCGGCGGACGCTTTGCCCTCAACCCGACCACGGGTGCCCTCACGGTGGCGGTGCCGCCTGACTTTGAAACCTCGGGAGCATACGTTTTGACGATCGCCGCGACCGACAACGGCTCGCCGGTCCAATCCACCACGACCACCGCGACCATCAACGTCACCAATGTCAATGAAGGTCCGGTCTTCGCCTCCAATCCGGTCATCGGTAGTCCCGCTGCGCCCGGCGTCGCCTACGGCAGCAGCTTGACTGCCATCGATCCCGAGGGAGGCGGAGCCGTGACTTATCAGAAAACCGGCGGTCCCTCGTGGCTCTCGGTCGCCAGCGATGGCACCTTGAGCGGCACTCCCGTCGCGGGCGATATCGGCTTGAATGACTTCAGCGTGAGCGCCACCGACAGCACCTTGATGAGCACGAATGCGACGCTACGCATCGACGTGGTCAATGTGGCGGTCACGCCCTTCTGGACCAATGCCGCCGGTGGCTCGTGGCCGGTCGCCGTCAACTGGCTATCGAACGGCATCGCCAACGGCGCATCGATCGTCGCGGACTTCTCCACGCTCAATCTAACGGCGGACACAACGGTCACGCTCAATGGCGCACGCACCATTGGCGGGCTGAAATTCGGCGATACCACGCCCAGCCACAATTGGAGCCTCGCTACCGGTAGCGGCGGTCCGCTCACGCTCTCCGTCGCGAGCGGCACACCACTGGTCAGGGTGGGCAACCAGACCGCCACGCTCAACACCGTGCTGGCTGGCACCAAGGGCATGCTCAAGTCCGGGTCCGGCACCCTCGCGCTCGGCTCCGCCAATACCTACAGTGGTACCACCACCATCTCGCAGGGACGGCTTCAATTGAATGTGGGCAACGCTTTGCCAAGCACCTCCAATATCGTGATCGGCGATGCCAACAGCGGCAGCACCGCCCCGAACCTCTATCTTGGCAACCAGTTGGCACCCACCTTCGCGACGCTGACCGTTGGAAGCAACGTGGCCAACGCGGCGCTCCACACCAGCGGCTGGGCACCGACGATCAGTGGCATCACCACGCTGAACAGTCCGCTGACCATCCGGCAGTACAACGGCGGCGGCGTTCACACCGGCATCCAGAATACCGGCAAGATCACCGGCCCCGGCGCGGGTGCGGGCAACGACACGCTGATCTTCAGCTACAGCGGCGGGACGAACTTCTACTGGCAGGCCAACAACACCGCGGCCAACGACTTCACCGGCAACATCCGCGTCACCGGGGTGCCCGGCAACATGAACGCCCAGGGCGGTGCCAACGGACCTAACAACGTCGTGATTCCGGACGCCGCGATGGTGACCATCGATGCCGGCTGCAACTTCGCCTGGAACAACTTTGGCAACAACGCCGTGACCGAGACCTTCGACGGTCTCGCCGGTGCCGGCAGCATGATCCGGAACAACGGCGGCGGGCTGATCTCCAGCCTCAATCTGACGATCAATGCCAACAACGCCAGCAACGAAGGCGACCGCGTCTTCACTGGCGGGCTCGCGAGCTTGAACAGCTTCACCTTCGGCGGCAGTGGCACCCAGGTCTTCGGAGGTGCGAGCAGCTACACCGGCCCGACGACGATCAACGGCGGCACGCTGCTGATCAATGGCAGCCTGGCGAATACTCCCACGACGATCACCGCGGCCGGCAGGCTCGGTGGATCCGGCAGCATCGCCGGCACGGTGAGCAGCAGCGGCACGCTCGCACCCGGGAACGACGACGTCGGCAACCTGACGATTTCCAACACGCTGACCCTCGCCGGCGGGTCCGACATCGAGTGGGAGATCGCCGACTGGACCGGCATTGCGGGCAGCGGTTGGGACAAGCTCACCGCGACCTCGCTGAACCTCACGGCTACCGCGGGCAGTCCGGTGACGATCCATCTTCACGAGGTCGATCTGGCGAACTTCGAGGAAAGCTCGCAGAGCTTCATCCTGGTCCAAACCAGCAACGGGATCACCGGCTTCGATCCGGCTCAGTTCGTGATCGACGACAGTGCCTTGGTCACGCCGCAAGGGACGTGGGCGGTCAGTCAATTCGGCAACAACCTCGTGCTGGCTTATATTCCGCCGAATCGGGCGCCTGCATTTGCCAGCGACTTGATCTCCGCCAGCGCCGTGATGAGCGTCGCCTTCAGCGGGGAGCTTGAGGCCACCGATCCGGATGCGGGTGATACGCTCACCTTCACCAAGACTGCTGGTCCCGCCTGGCTGAACGTGGCCGCCGATGGCACACTGAGCGGCACGCCGGGCAGCGGCACTACGGGCATCAATACCTTCACGGTTCGCGTGACCGATGGCGACGAGGCCTTCGACACGGCCACCCTTGAAATCGAAGTGGTCGATCCCGCGGTCACGCCATTCTGGATCAACCCCGCGGGTGGTTCGTGGCCGGTCACCGGGAACTGGTTGTCTAACAGCATGGCCAACGGCGCGTCGATCGTCGCGGACTTCTCCTCGCTCAATCTAACGGCGCACACCACCGTCACCCTCGATGGCGCGCGCACCATCGGCGGGCTGAAATTCGGCGATACCACGCCGAGCCACAACTGGACGCTCAACACCGGCAGCGGAGGTCCGCTCACCTTGTCCATCGCGAGCGGCAGTCCGGTGATCAGAGTGAGCAACCAGACCGCCACGCTCAACACCGTGCTGACCGGGGCCCAAGGACTCGTCAAATCCGGTGCCGGCACCCTCACGCTCGGTGCCGCCAATTCCCTGACCGGCGGCATGGTGATCAGCCAAGGCACGCTGGCCGTGTCCAACCACAGCGCCATCGCGGGTGCCACGCTCACGCTCGGTGATGCCAGCACCGGGGCCAATGCCACCGGCTTCAGGATTGAGAACGGCGTCAGCTCCCCGGTGATCCCGGCCTCGATCACGACCACGTCCCATGGCAGCGGCCATGCGATCACCCTCAATGCGGGCTCGGCCTTGGCCGCGAACGCCGCCGCGCTTTCCTGTCCGCTGACTCTATCCGGCAGCGTGCCGCTCACGCTCAAGGCCACCAACACCAATGGCCACTCCACTGCGCAGGATTGGACCGGCCGCATCACCGGCACCGGCATTGCCACCGGCTCGACCGCCCTCGTGCTGGACGGCAGCAGCCACACGCTGCGTCTGAGCTTTGGCAACAGCTTAACCCCTAACACTTTTACCGGCGACGTGCTGGTGCAGGGCACGGTCACCACGCAGAACCAGACGTACACCGGCAACAGCGCGGGCAACCAGAACAACGGGTTCTTGAACAACAACCTCACGGTCGCCAGCGGCGGGACCTGGAGCGTGGTCTGGGGCGGCGAAACCATCGGCGCGCTAAATGGCGCGGGCAATGTCTCGCTTAACTGCCAGAGTGCGCTCGGCAACACCGGCATCACCCTCGGCACCACCGGCAGCAATGGACTCTTCACCGGCGCGATCAGCGGGGGATTCGGCCTGGTGAAACTCGGCAACGGGACTCAGGTGCTCGGCGGTGCGAACAGCTACACCGGCGCGACGGCGATCAACGGAGGAACGCTGTTGATCAATGGCAGCCTCGCCAATACGCCGACCACCATTGCCGCCGCGGGAACGCTTGGTGGCAGCGGCAGCATCGCTGGCACGGTGGCTAACAGCGGCACGCTCTCTCCAGGCAACAGCACGATCGGGAACTTCACGGTTACGAACACGCTGACGCTCGCCGGAGGATCGCACATTGTATGGGAGATCGCCGACTGGACCGGCACCGCAGGCACTGGCTGGGACAAGATCACGGCAAACTCGCTGAACCTCACTGCCACCTCGGGCAATCCGGTGACGATTCACTTGGACGAGACCACCTTGGCCCACTTCACGGAGACCTCGCAGACCTTCACCCTGGTCCAGACGACGAGCGGCATCACCGGTTTCAGCGCGAACAAGTTCGTGATCGACGAGAGCGCGCTGCCCACTCCGCAAGGCACCTGGGCAATCCAACAGTCGGGCAACAACCTCGTCCTGGCCTACACCCTCAATCCGAATCCTGTCGGTGGTCTCGATGCGAACGACAACGACATCAACGACGACTGGGAGACCGCGAACTTCGGCAACGCCAACGCGGGTGCCAACCTTCCCGGCGACGATGCCGACAAGGACGGCCTCACCAACCTGATGGAGTATGCCCTCGGCACCAATCCGCTGGCCCACAACGCCGGACCGGCCGTGGATTTCGAAACGATCGCCAGCACCAAGCATTTGCGGATCACAGTGAACAAGAACCCGCAGGCGACGAACCTGAGCTACTCCGTGGAAACCTGCGGCGCGCTGAACGACTGGTCCGCGTCCGGCACGGTGATCGAGACCGACACGGCCACACAACTCATCGTCCGCGATACCTTCAATACCACGACGTCGTCGCGCCGCTTCATCCGGCTCAAGGTGCTGGCGAATCCCTGATTTGCGTAGCGAGGTCCTTCGCGGTGTTAAGGGAGTATCTGAAGTTAAGCAAGAGATTGGAGGTTTTTCACGGGGCGTGTGGTAGGCTTGGCGTGGTGGTTTCGCCGCGGTTCAAGCATCGTTCATAGAGCGTGCTCCGGAGCGTGTGTCACGCACCGGCAGATGATTTCCATTCGCGGCTGGCTTCCGGTTATTGGGTTTTCCGGGCCGGCTGCGGGAGAACCAAGGGGAGGCGAGGCCGACTGGGAGAAGCGGCCTTCCTCCCCGATCTCTTGCCGGCTGGATGAGGTGGTGAACGTTCGTTGCCGGGGACTTCTTGAAAAGGGCGGCGCGCCTTCGCCTCGGGTTGGGTCGCGGTAAGATCGTATCAGTTTTCTGACAAGGGAGTGGAAGTTTAGCGGAGCGGATCGTGGCATTCTCACTGTCGCTCATGGGAGGGCGGAAAATTCCGCGACCGACCTCGCCTCCCTTCTTTCGAGTCAAGTCCCCACCAAAAAAAGCCACACCGTGAAACCACGAATCACTCCCATGCCCACCGTGTCCGTGTCGCGAGCGACCTTGCTCGCCACCAGCTTCGGCCTCGCGGCCGTCAGCCATGCGAATGACATCATCAAGCTCGACAATACCACCGCGCTGAACGACGGCGCGAGCTGGACAGGACTCGCCGTTCCTGGAAGCGGCGACGTGGCGGTATGGAACAACACGGTCCTCGCGGCCAACACCACCTTGCTGGGTGGCGATCTTTCCTGGAGCGGCATCCGTGTCGCCAATCCAGGCGGTGCGGTCGCGATCAACGCCGGCAATACGCTCACGCTGGGTGCCGCCGGCATCGACATGAGCACGGCGACGCAGAACCTCGCGCTTACCAACGCGATCGCGCTCGGCGCGGCCCAGAATTGGAACATCGCAAGCGGCCGGACACTCACCGCGGCGGGCGCGCTGTCGGGAGCGGGTCTGGTGAAGAGCGGTGCCGGCACCGCGGTGCTTGGCGGGAGCAATGCCTCCTGGGCCAATGGATTCACGGTAAGCCAGGGCAAGGTCCAGATGGGCACGGGCGCAAACTCCGCCTTCGGAACCGGCAACATCGCACTGGGGGATTCGAACAGCGCCACCGAACCGGTCTCGCTCTCCTTCCAAGGCATCACCGCCAATACCACGGTCGGCAACATCACCGTGGCCAACTTCGGCGGCGGCACGACGATCCTCGGCACGCTCAACGCCGCGAACTCCAATGCGGCGCCGACCATTCCCACGCTGACCCTCAACAAGGCGGTGACCCTGAGCGTGGGTGAAACCACGGCGACCAACCGGGCATCCGACCTGATCTTCGGCACGATCACGGGAACCGGCGCGGGAGCGGGCGAAGATTCGCTTATCCTCACCGGCACGAGCACGGCGGGCACCACGACCCTCCGCACTTCCATCACCAATGGCGGTGCCGCCAGCAACTTCACCGGCAACGTCCGCATCTCGGCGGCCCGCTGGCAAATGCAGAACCGGTCCTATGTTGCCAACACCCTCGCCAACCAGAACCTGGTCGTTCCCGACACCTCGAGCGTTACCATGAACGCCGGGACGACATGGAGCATCACCCACGGCATTGAGACGATCAACGGTCTCGGCGGTTCCGGCACGATCAATGCCGGTGGCGGTGCCTATCTCGACGTTGCCAACAACGGTCACCTCACCGTGGGCGGTGGCAATGGCTCCGGAAATTTCAGCGGCTCGGTCAGCGGCATCACCCTGCGCAAGATCGGCACCGGCACCCAGACGCTGTCGGGAACTGTCGATAACTCCAGTTCCTCCGCCATCGTTGAAGCTGGCACGCTGGTGTTCGCAAAGGACTCCGCCACGATGCGTGCCGTGGGCGGATCCGCCACGGTGAAGGGCGGGACCCTGCAACTCGCGGGCACCGGCGGCGACCAGTTCTTTCAGGATGCCGATCTCATCGTCACCGCGGGCACCTTTGACATGAATGGCCGCTCCGAGACCATCGATGCGCTCTCGGGCGCTGGCGGCACCGTGCTCAATAGCGCCGCGACCACCACCTCCCTGCTGACCGTGGGCAGCGGCAACAGCACCGGCACCGGCTCCTACTCCGGAGTGATCGCCAATGGCGACGGCATCCTTGCCCTGACAAAATCCGGCGCGGGCACCCTCACCTTGAACGGGGCCAACACCCACACCGGCACGCTCACGGTCAATGCCGGCACGCTCGCACTTGGCGCGACCGGCAGCATCACCGCTCCACTGGTGGTCAATAGCGGGGGCACCTTCGCCCCGGCCGCTGGCAGCACCTACACCTCTCCCGCCATCACGGTGAATACGGGCGGCACCCTCAATGGGACCGCCACCGGAGGATTCCTGATTCGGGACAATACGACCCTCACTGGCGAAGGTGCCGTGACCGGCGGCCTGACGCTCGGCTCGACCACCGGTGCCGGCCTTGCCGTCAATCTCGCCACCAGCGGCGCTCTCGCGGTCACCGGCAGTGTGACCTTGAATGGAACCGCGGCACTCCAGCCCTCGTCGCTCGCCCCGGGCTCGTCCGTCGTGCTCACCTACACCGGCTCGCTTCTCGGCACCGGTGCCTTCAGTGCGAGCAGCAGCGGCACCCGCACGGCACCGGTGATCAATACCTCGGTCCCCGGCATCGTCACGATCAACCACGTCGCCGGGCCGGGCATCACCTGGGCCGGCGGGGATGGCATGTGGGATCTCTCAGGATCCAATTGGGACAACGGTGGCACCAGCGCCTTCTTCAATCTCGATAGCGTGACCTTCCCGCAAACCGCGGGCACCTACGACATCACGATCCCTGGCGGCACGGTGGTGAGCCCGAATGCGATCACCTTCACCCACACCAGCGGCACTTACACCATCGGCGGCGCGGGCACCATCGCCGGAGCCACCGGCTTGAACCTCTCGGGCACCGGCACGGTGGTTCTCAACACCGCCAACACCTTCCTCGGGAAGACCATCGTCGATGCGGGCACGCTGCTCATCAACAGCGAGAGCGCCCTTGGCGGCAATCCGGTCTCCCTGGTGGCCGATCAACTCACGCTGGTGAATGGCGGCGCGCTCGGCGGCACTGCCAACCTTGCTTTGGACGATGCCAACCGCGGCATCACCCTCGGCACCGGCGGCGGACGTTTCCTGCCTGCAGTGGACACCACCATGACGGTCAATCGCCCGCTGGCGGGCAACGGCGGTCTCACCGTGGCGGGAGCGGGCACCCTCGCGCTCAACTACACCAGTGGCACCATCGCCACGCCGCTGCAGATCGACTCCGGCACCCTGAACCTCAAGTACGATGCCGGGAATGTGACCTACTCCGGCCCGATCACCGGCTCATCCGGCATCCTGCGCCTGGAAGGCACCGGTGCCAGCGCCACCACCGGCCTGACGCTCACCGGCACTAACAGCTTCACCGGCGAGACCCACATCTACGGCCGGCGGATCTTCCTCAATACCACCGGCGGCAACGCGATCGGCGGCGACGTCGTCTTCAAGCAGACCAGTTGGCCTTATCACGACCTGTCGCTCAGCCAGAACGAGCAGATTGCCGACACCGCAGTTCTCCGCTGGGATCAGCCCGCCGGGCAGGACGTCTATGAATTCCGCCTGAATGGTAAGACTGAAACCGTGGCCGGATTGATCTCGTCGGTCACCAGTCCCTCGATCATCGAGAACGCCGGCTACGACGGCAGCAACGACAACAACATCCCGGCCGGCAAGCTGATCGTCAACACGCCGGTCGGTGCCAACCACAGCTACACCGGAGCGCTGCGCAACGAGAACGGCGGCACGGGCAACGGCGCGCTCAGCTTTGAGAAAGCCGGGCCCGGCACGCAGACGCTGGTCGGCAACTTCAGCTACACCGGCACCACCACCGTCAGCGGTGGCAAGCTGGTCCTGGAAGACCCCTCGAATGCCACCACGACCTTCGTGTCGAGCGGTGCCACGCTGGCCACCGGCGCGACGCTGGAGCTCAAGCGCACCGGCGGCACCTGGTCCATCGCCGTTCCCATCAGCGGCTCGGGAAATCTGCTTAAATCCGGAAGCGGAGCGGCCACCCTCTCCGGCACCCAGAGCTACACCGGCACCACCACCATCGAGGATGGCACGCTTTCCTTCACTGGATCCTTCGCCTCGCAGGTCATCGACGTGCAATCCCTTGGCACGCTCGGCACCACGACCGTCGGCACCGGCACCACGGTGAAGGGCAATGGCTTGCTCGTCGGCGTGACCTTCGCCAGCGGCTCGACGCTCACGCCCGGCACGGCATCGACCATCGACACCATGTTCGGCGACGGGGCCATCAGCTTTGCGGCCGGCTCCACCTGCGCCATGAACGTGGATCGCACCGGCGGAAGCATTACCAGCGACCAACTGATCAACATGGATGCCATCACCTATGGCGGCACGCTGACGCTCACGGCCACCGGCCAGGCATTCCAGAGCGGCAATGTGGTTTCCCTCTTCCCGGGTGCCACCAGCTACGGCGGCGGTTTCACCACCGTCAGCCTGCCCAGCCTCGGTGCGGGATTGAGCTGGGATCTGTCCAATCTAACGGTCGATGGCTCGATCCAAGTGGTGAGTTCAACGCCGACGCCGGTCTTCAATCCGCCGGCGGGTGGCTACATCGGCGCCCAATCGGTTTCGATCAGTTCGGCGAGCGGTGCCACCATCTACTACACGATGAACGGCTCGACGCCGACCACCTCGTCGCCGAGCGGCCCGAGTCCGATCACCGGACTCGCGATCCCGACCAACTCCTCGGTCACGATCAAGGCCTTCGCGAAGAAGACCGGCCTGGGGGATAGCCCGGTGGCTAGCGCGACCTACAACACGCTCGATCTGCCGGTCTGGATCACCGACTTCGACGGCTCCTGGCAGGACGCGGTCAACTGGCAAGGCGGGGTGATTGCCCAAGGCACTGGTGCGGTCGCGAACTTCAGCACTCTCACCACCACCGGCACCAACACGGTTTCGCTGGATGGCCTGCGCACGGTTGGCAAGCTGATCTTCGGGGACCAAGGCAACGCGCATGAGTGGGGTGTGGCAGCGGGCACCGGCGGTTCCCTCACGCTGAACAACGGGGCCAATGCCCCGGTGGTCGACGTGGTCAACCAGGCCGCAACCATCAGCGCCGGCATCACCAGCAGCAATGGCCTGCGCAAGGAAGGTGCGGGCAGGCTGAATCTGACGGCTGACAATTCCATCAGCGGTCCGCTGACCGTGGTGGCTGGCACCCTGAACTTCGGTGCGAGCGGTGCCTTCCCGAATGGCCCCGCCATTACCTTGGGAGCCACGGGTTCCGTGGACCCGACGGTCGCTCTCGGCTTTGGGGGTGGCACGACCATCGGCGCGCTGACCGTCCCGGCGGGTGTCACCGGTGCCACGCTCGCGTTGCCGCAGAACGTCGGCACCTTCGGCCACACGGTTGCCGGTGCCACTCTCGGCAGCCCGCTGACGATCGCGCAGAGCAATGCCTCGGGTATCAACTGGTCGCAGCTCACCTGGAACACGAAGCTGACCGGCAACGGCGGCGGCTCCGGCAATGACACGCTGGTCCTCAGCAACACTGGCACGACGCAGAATTACTTCACCATGGGAACGGGAGTCGTGAACGACTTCCTCGGCAACGTCCGCGTGAAGGGCTTCATCGCTGCCCAGAGCGGTAGTGTGGGAAGCAACTTCATGATTCCCGATGCTTCGATGCTCATCATCGAGAGCGGCCAGTGGCGCTGGAATCAGGCAGGCTTCGTGGAAACCATCGACGGCCTGGCCGGCGCGGGAGCCATGACCAATCCGGGCAACGTGACGTTGACCATCGATGCGTCGAATGCCGACAACCACGGCGACCGACTCTTCAGCGGATCGCTCGGCACGCTGGGCGGGGTGTTGACCAAGAACGGCACCGGCAGCCAGTCCTTCAGCGGCACCGGCGTCACCTACACCAATGCCACCACCATCAACGCTGGCACGCTGGCGCTTACCGACACCACCGCGTTCGCTTCGAGTGCGGTCACGGTGAACGGCGGCAAGCTGCTGGTGAACAATGCCACCGGCACGGGCACCGGCACCACCGCCACCATCGCGGTGAAGACCGGCGCCACCTTGGCCGGCGCGGGCAGCGTGAGCGGTGTCACGACGATTGAGGCTGGGGGCACGATTGCTCCCGGTGATGCATCGGCCGGCACCTTGGCCGCGAACACCGTCACCCTCGCCGGCAGCTACCCCTGCCAGCTCGACGGAGCCGCAGGCGACCGCCTCAGTGTCACCGGTGCGCTCACCATCGATCCGGCAGCGTCCATCACTGTCAGCACGCTGGGGACTCCCACCGAATCCAGCTACACGATCCTGAGCTATGGCTCGCTGGTCGGCCCCTTGCCGGTGATCACGGGCATTCCCTCGGGCTACAGCGTGGATACCTCCACGCCCGGACTGGTGAAGCTGGTCAGTGGCAATGCGTTCGACGGTTGGATCAATGGCTTCCCCGGCCTGACCAATCCCGCCGACAAGACCCAGACCGCGGATCCGGACAAGGATGGCCTCGCCAATGTCATCGAGTTCGTCCTCAACAGCAGCCCCGTCAATGGGACCTCCACCAATCTGCCGACGCTCACGTCGAGTGGTGCGAACGTGGTCTTCACCTACACGCGCCGCGATGATGCGGAGTCGTTCAATCCGACCGTCGAGTTCGATACCGATCTTGCCGGCACCTGGACCACCGCGGTGGATCCGGGGAACTGCACCATCGTGGTGGCGGAGAACGGCAGCAATCCCGACACGGTCACGGTCACGATTCCCAAGGGAGGCAACCCGAAGCTGTTCACGCGGCTGAAGGTGGCACCCTGATCGACTCTCCGGCCGGGTGGTTCGTCGAGGTCCCGCCCAGGCCATGAGAAAGCAACAGAGGGAGGCTCACCGACGGGTGAGCCTCCCTTTTCTCCTTCAATAGCCATGTCCCATTCCTTGCTGGCCGTGCTCTGCGGCTTGTTGCCGCTAACCGCGCTGTCGGAAGTGTTGCCGACTCCATCCATCACCGCTGCCACGCCGGGAGCGGATGCCAATTTCACGGCGGACAACTTGTTCGATAGCGCCGCGGAAGTACTAGGCGGGGAGTACAAGACGAATGCCGGCGGCACGAACACGTTCGTGGATTTCGACTTCGGCAGCGCGGTGGCGATCGATGGCTTTGTCAACGTGACCCGCGAGTCGAACACCGCGAGCAGCAAGGTATCAAATAGTTGCCTGATCTTCGATACCGATGGCGTGTCCGGCTTCAATGCCGCCGCCGATACCGTGGTGAGCTTCACCGCGGCCAATACCGGCGAGCGCGGCCAAGGCTTCGTCAACCGCTTCCCGAAGGTGAGCGCGCGCAAGGTGCGCTGGCAGGTGCTGACCACCGTCTCCGGCACCAATGGCAACACCGGCGGGATGGAGATGCGCTTCCTGCGCGCGCCGGAGGGGGCTGCTCCCATCGCTGGCGTGGCGGCGGTGGCCGGGTCGCCCGCATTGAATGCCACCCTCGCATTGTCGAACGCCGCCAATGGTGTGGCAGGCCGCACGCTGCCCGGAGTCGCGATGACACCCGGCGTGGCTTATGCCAGCAACGGGCAAGGGACCGGCACCGAGATCGACTTCGACCTCGGGCAAATCCAGCCTGTCACCGGCTTCGACTTTTTCGACAACCTCGAGGCCGAGCAGCGGGTCCAGGCCTTCGAGTTGGTCTTCAGCAATGCGGCGGATTTCTCGACGACGGTGGCGACCCGCAGCTATTCGGGAAACTCGCAGTTCACGGTGTGGGATAGCTTTGCGGCGATCTCCGCCCGCTACGTCCGCTATCGCGTCACCGCCTGTGCCGGGGTCAATCCGGGCTTGTCGGACATCGTTTTCTACGCGGGGTCCACTGGCACCTTGCCGGGTGGTTTCTCGGCCACCGCGAATCCGGCCAATGGCTGGCAACACGGCAGCAAGGCCACGCCGCAGGCGGAGGAGTTATCGCCCTTCGAGGTGGCGGCTGCGGCGGCTGCGGGCATCCCTTGCACCCGCTGGAGCGATGGCGGCGAAGAGCCTGCGTTCGCTGGCACGGCACCGGCCGCAGCGTGGGGCGCGGGGTGGGGGAGTTCGACCGCGGACTGGGAAGCCGGTCGCCTTTACCATGCGTGGCGCAGTGGCCATGGCTTTCCCATCGTCTCGCGATTCACGGTCGCGAAGGCCGGCGCCTACAATCTAACAGCCTCGTGGCGCAGTCACACGGTCAGCGGTTGCGCGGCCTCCGCGTGGGTCGTGGTGAATGGCAGCACGGTGGCGAGTGCCACGCTCAGCGGATTCGCCGGGACCACTGGCGGCACGACCACGTCCTCCGGCAGCGCGCCGGTGGCGAATGCCGCGGCCTACGGGCTGTCGCTCGCCGCGGGAAGTACGGTGGACATCGTAACGATGCCGGCATCGGCCAATGGCAATGTCGCGGTGATCGCGTCGATCGCCGAAACCACTGTGGCGGCGGAGACCACCACCACGCCGGTGATCCGGGAATTCTGCGCCGCGAATGACGGGGCGCTGGACGATGAGGATGGCGATAGCTCGGACTGGATCGAAATCTACAACGGCACCGGAGCGACCGTCGATCTCGCCGGCTGGGGACTCACCGACAAGTCCGGCCAGCCGAAGCAATGGACCTTCCCGTCGCGGCTGCTCGCTCACGGCCAGCGGCTGGTGGTCTTCGCCTCCGGGAAGGATGCGGCCAAGCGACCCGGCTACGGTCCGGCCAGCGAGCTGCACACCAATTTTTCCCTGTCGAAAGGCGGCGAGTTCCTCGGCTTGGCGAGACCGGCGGGAACGTTTGCCACGTCGTTCGGAACGTCCTTTCCGGAGCAATACGACGGACTCACCTACGGCAGGGGATCGAATGACGTGACCGGCTTCATGACGCCGACGCCCGGAGCGGCCAATGGCCTCGCCACCACGGTGCCGCCCGCGCTGCTGGTTTTCTCCGTGCCGCCGGGCATCGTCAGCGGCAACAAGCTCGTCACGATCAGCGGCCATGCCGCCCAGCACACGGTCCGCTACACCACCGACGGCAGCGAGCCGACGATGACGAATGGCAGCACTTACAACGGCTTGTCCCTTTCGGTCACCGCGAGCCTCACGTTGCGTGCGCGGGCCTTTGCCAATGGCATCGGCGGGCCGCTCGCCGCGGCCACTTACACGCGGCTGGGATCCACCGCGCAGTATGGCATCACGCCCGGCAGCTTCGCCGGAAGCCTGCCGGTGCTGGTGATCGATGCCTCGGCCGCACCGCCGGGGGACAAGACCCCGGTGACGGCGCGCTTCACGCTGATCGACCGGGCTCTCGCCGATGGCAAGGCGCGGCTTGCCGGGGCTCCCGCGCTGACCACGCGTGGCACGATCAAGC
This sequence comes from Luteolibacter arcticus, assembly GCF_025950235.1. Classification (NCBI taxonomy): domain Bacteria; kingdom Pseudomonadati; phylum Verrucomicrobiota; class Verrucomicrobiia; order Verrucomicrobiales; family Verrucomicrobiaceae; genus Neoluteolibacter; species Neoluteolibacter arcticus. The sequence goes on from NZ_JAPDDT010000011.1 coordinate 172,276, forward strand.
TGCGCGGCCAGTGGTCGGCCAGCTTCCCGAAGAAGAGCTACGCGGTCGAGTTCTGGGACGAGGCGGATCGAGACCGGGCGCTGGAAGTGCTCGGCATGCCGGCCGAGTCGGATTGGACGCTCTACGCCGCCTACCAGACCGACCCCGACTTCCTGCGCAATGTGCTGATGTACGATCTTTATCGTAGGATGGGTCGCTGGGCGCCGCGCACGCGCTACGTCGAGGTCTTTTTCAACACCACGGCCGGCAGTTCGCTCGATGCCGCGGACTACCACGGGATCTACGTCCTGCGCGAGAAGATCAAGGTGGACGGCGACCGCGTGGACATCGCGAAGATGACCGCGGCGGACAACAGCGGCGACGCACTCACCGGCGGCTACATCATCGCCCACGACAAGTACGGGAACTTCGAGCAGACCCACCCCGAGCTGCTGACCGGCAATCGCGACGGCATTCCCCACTGGCCCTACACCGGTGGCGGCGCGTTCATCTACAAGACGCCCTCGGTGACCGACATCACCGCGGCGCAGAAGGCTTACATTTCCGACTACGTTTTGAAATGCGACGCCGCGATCGCCGCACCCGGTTTCCACCATCCGGTGACGGGGCTCCACTACACCGACTACATCGGGCGCGATTCCTTCATCGATCATCACATGATGATGGCCTTCGCCAAGAACCTCGACGGCATCCGGATCAGCACCTATTTCGAAAAGGACCGGGGGAAGAAGCTCAAGATGTCGGCGCTGTGGGACAATGACCTGTCGCAATTCCCCGCGGACGCCGGGAGCGCGGGCGACAACCCGGCCACCTGGAACAGCGACATGCCCGTTTCGGCGAACTACACCGACTACTTCTCGGTGGATGGCCGCACCGCCGAGGGCTGGTTCCACTACCTCCACCAGGATCCCGGCTACCTGCAGGAGTGGGTGGACCGCTACGACCGCTGGCGCAGGGAAGGTGCGCTCGACCTCGCGACGGTCCACGCGTTGATGGATGCCGCTTCCGCCGAACTCACCGCCCCGGACAACAGCGGGATCGCCTCGGCCAATACCCCGGTGGCCCGCAACTACGCCCGCTGGTCGCGCAGCACCCGCGGCATCACCACGAACGGCTCCAATGCCGCGAGCGTGATCTTCGGCAGCGCGTCTAACAGCGAGATCAATCTCCACAAGAGCTGGCTCACCCAGCGGCTCGCCTTCATGGACTCGTGGGTGCTGCGCAAGCCGGTGCCCTCGGTCGCTCCCGGTGTGGTGGCCGCGGGCAGCGTGCTCCAGCTTGGCTCACCCGATCTCACCGGCGCGGCGAAGATTTATTACACGCTCGATCGCAGCGATCCGCTGAAGGAAGACGGCACCCTGGCTCCCGGTGCGGTGGAATGGAGCGGCCCACTCACGCTGGTCTCATCCGCCGTCGTCACCGCCCGCTTGCATCAGCCATCGTCTGCCACGCCGAAGCATCGGCCATGGAGTGCGCCGCTGGTGGCCGGCTACGTCATCGATGCGCGACCCGCAGCGGCGGCGAATCTAACAGTCAGCGAGCTGATGTACCATCCGGCTGATCCGACGGTGGAAGAAATCGCGGCCGGGTTCGCCGATCCCGAGGACTTCGAGTTCATCGAACTCCGCAACGTGGGCGGAGGCCGGATCAACCTGTGGAATGCGCGATTCACCGAAGGGATCGACTTTACCTTTCCGCTCACACTTGATCCCGCGCTGGCCGAATTGGATCCTGGCGAATCGGTGCTGCTGGTGAGCCGGCCGGAGGCATTCCTGTTCCGCTACGGCGCGGCGGCCTCGGCGCGGGTGGCAGGAGCTTTCGACGACGGCGACCACCTGGCGAACTCCGGCGAACGGCTGGTGCTGGTGAACGCTGCCGGTGCCACCATCCTCGAATTCACCTACACGGATGAGCCGCCGTGGCCGACGGAGGCCGATGGCGGTGGCCTGTCTCTCCACTATCTCGGCGGCCCGCCGGACGATGCTGCCGGCTGGACTGCCAAGCTACCCGACCCGGGAGCCCCCCCCTCCGACACCGATGGCGACGGTCAAACCGACAGCGACGAATGGCTTGCGGGCACCGACCCTGCCGATGCCGGCAGCGTTTTCCGGATGACCGCTCCGGCCATCAATCCAAGCGGTGATTTCACCGTCCGCTTCCCGGTCGCCGCGGGTCACCGTTACCGGGTCGAGCGATCCATCGATTTGATCGAATGGGTGCCGGCGCAGGGGGAATTCGTGGCTCCGGCGAGCGGTTTGCACACTTTCACCACTGCGGTGGTGGGGGGGGTGCCTGTGTTTTTCCGCGTGGTCGCCATCGCGCGGCCGTGAAGCGCTCCATCGGGCGTTCGGAAACTGAGTATGCATCGTAGTGCAATAGAGAGGAGGCCGCTCGGAGGAAGGAATGCCAATATGTTGTCATGACGCTAGGAAACCGCTCAAGCTCACGCTTCCGATTCCATGGCCTGCGTTTCGCGACCGCCCGCCACCGTGGCTTTGCCCTCGTGGTGGTGATGTCCTTGATGATGCTCATCATGGTGCTGGCCATTGGCTTGCTACAACTCGGCACCGTCTCGCTGCGAACTTCGAACCATGACATGGCGCTGGCCCAGGCTCGCTCCAATGCCCGGGTCTCGCTGATGCTGGCGATCAACCAGCTCCAGATGGAGTTGGGTTCGGACCGCCGGATCAGCGCTCCGGCCGGCATTCTCGATAGCAGTCCCGATTCGCCCGAGGCGGAGGGAGTGAGCCAACCTCACTTCACCGGCGTCTGGAATGCGGCCGAATCTCCCTTCGCCAAGTGGACCCTCGACCGGCCGTCGTATGACAAGGAGCAGAGCTTCCGCAGTTGGCTGGTGTCGGGCGATCCCTCGGACCTTCGCACGATGGACTTCGCGAAGACCGGTGCGCCATCGGGAGATGAAAGCCGCACCGCGGTAGGTGGCGGTGCCGACTCGTCGCGTGATGTGGCGGTGCCGGTGATTTCCAGCGAGCGCGCGGGCTTCGCGTGGTGGACGTCCGACAATGGCACCAAGGCCGTGCTGCGTGCCGGCGAGGAACCGGACTCTTCCTCCAAGTACGAGAGCCTGGTAGGCAGCCGGCGCGCTAATGGCGATGGCCATGCCGCACTCGATCCGCGCCTGCCCGATCGCGACAATGGCCTGGATGGCCGGCTCGTCGACCTGGCAACCGCGGATGTCGCGGTGCCGCCGGCCGATCCCGAAGACGTGGTTTCTGAAAAGTTGATCCACGATCTGACCACCCGCAGCGAGATCGTCCCGGTCGATGTGACCAATGGCGGCTTGCGCAAGTGCATGAATGTTTACCTCGATTGGCTGGCTGCCCAATCGCCCGCCAATCGCGCCGCCGCGGGGACCCTCGGCAAGATGCGCAATGCCTCGATGGACTACCGCGTCTGCTCGTGGGACCAGCTCCGCAACTACGAGAGCCTCGGGCGCGCGGGCAGCATGGTGACGCTCGATGCGGTGACCAAGCGTCCGAAGATCCGCACCTTCAAGCAAACCGGCGCGGCACCCGAGAAGGAGTGGAATCCCACGATGAGCGACGACCGCTTCCGCATCCAGCCGGTGCTGCTGAAGCTTTCCTACGTGGTGAGCTACGCGACCGAAAAGCTGACGGCACCTACGGATCCCAACAAGCCGTATGCCATGCGCCTTTTCCTCTATCCGATGGCGGTGCTGTGGAATCCTTACAACGTCGATCTCGAAGTGCCCGAGTACTGTGCGTCCGGCATCTGCCCGCTTACGTTTGACATCAACAAGGGTGCTCCCAACGCCTTCAAGCTGGACCTCACCAAAACCAACACGGCGACGCGGCTTGCCTTCGGTCCGGAAATGGGCGGAGCTGAGAAGTTCACGAACCTGGTGATTCCTGCCGGGGCGACCAAGGTGCTCTATCCCCAGCCGGTGCGTTGGGAGTCCCACCCGGACGAGCATCGTTACAAGCCCAAGGCCCCGTATGAGTATTACATGTGGGCGCAGACGAAGAAGTTCGACCTGGGGGACTCGAATTTCGGCGGCGTTCTCAAGAACCTGCTGGGAAAGGCGGACAGCTTCGCGAGCATCCCCGGGCAGGAGCTGACCGGTGCACCGAGCGACGTGCTCCGGGTGGCCGTCTCGCCAGTCGGAAACGACGGCCTGATTTCCCTCGGCGTCGATGGCGCCCATACCGACTGGTGGGGAAACAATGGCCCGGGTGGAGACACCCAGGACACGCTGCAGAAATTCGGGACGTCCACCACGGTGAACTTCCGGATGGAGAGCTCGACGCCCCAGATCAGCCTCATTCCCGAGACGGAGGTTCCCAGCCGCACCTTCAGCCAGTTGGAGAACCGGCCGACGCCGCTGCTGTTGTTCGAGTTTTACCGCAAGGCGGCTGACGAAGACCTGTTTCCTAACAAGCCGGGATCCTTCACGGTGGCGGGAAATCCGGCCCAGGGATCCACCAGCAGTTCCATCGGCAGCAGCGATCCGGTGACGCCGTGGTTCGAGAGCGCGTATTCATTCCGCTTCAAGTCACTGGGCTCGTGGCTCGATGTCACCAAGACCTTCCAACTGCCGCCGGACCGGGATGACCGCGTCTATTTCGGGGCAAGCTATTCGCCACGCGGACAACTCAACGTGGTGGACCAGGAAATCCCGCTGTCGCCGATGGTGTCGCTCGCCGAGCTCCAGCACCTGCCGATGTTCGACTACCGGCCGACCTACGATCCGGCGGTGAAGACCTTCAACACCGTCTGGTACAAGGGAGACTACGCGTTTTATCTGGGGCGGATGACCCAGTTCGCGCAGAACCATGCGATCGGAAACTCCTACGCGAGTCCGGGGATTCCATCCGACAAGCTGACGCAGGCCGGCTGGCGCACCGCATTCAGCTATGGTGAATTCAACCATCTGCGGGTGGATCGCTCCTATGTCGCGAATGCGGTGCTGTGGGACAGTTGGTTCTGTTCCTCAGTCGCCGCGCAGGATGGCCTGGTGCTCACGCAGGATGGCGACAAGCGCAAGTCGCGGGAGGTGGCCAAGGATTTCCTGGAAGGCACCACCTCCTTGCCGAATGATGCCGTCCAGCCGCGCTTCCAGGGAGATCTGGATGAACTCGTGAGCTCGCTCTTCGACGGCAGTGGCAATCCATTGCGCGACGCCCATGAGAAGATCGCGGAATACCTGCGCATCGAAGGCGGCTTCAACGTCAACTCGGTCTCGGAAGAGGCGTGGGCGCACTTCCTTTCCAATCTGCTGTCGCGGCCGGTGCTGATGATGGAGTCGCGGACCGGCACGGAATCGGTGTCGGTGCTCGCGCCGGAGAAGGACAAGTTCCTCATCTCCCGCCACTCGCTGGCCAATGCGCCGCCGGCCGAGCGCGGCAGTGGCAAGGAGCAGGAGGATCGCTACTGGAATGGTGCCCGCGAGGTGACGGCCGGCCAGATTCGCGAACTCGCCACCGCCATCGTCAAACAGGTCAAGACCCGCGGTCCGTTCCTTTCGCTCGGTGAATTCGTCAATCGCCGGCTGGTCCGCGAGGCCGATCTGGCACTGTGCGGTCCCTTGCAGGCGGCGCTCGACGATCCGGATGTCACCATCAATGAGCCGCTGCGCGACACCGAGATCACCGGCTCGGAATCGACCTCCAAGGGCAAGCCGCGCTACAGCTTCGCCGCCGCTGCCGAGGGCCCGCGCAAGCAAGGCATCGCGGGCTACGTCACGCAGGCCGACCTGCTCTCCTCGCTCGGCACCTCGATCACCCCCCGCTCCGATACCTTCACCATCCGCGCGATGGGTGAGGCGAAGGATGACAAAGGCAATGTGCTCATCCGCGTATGGTGCGAGGCCGTGGTCCAGCGCGGCTCCGCCTACGTCGATCCGGCGGATGCAGCCTCGGTCGCGCCGGCCGCGCTCAAGCCTCTCAATGCCCGCTTCGGTCGCCGCTTCGACGTCGTTTCGTTCCGCTGGCTCAATCCACAAGAAGTGAAAGCCGTTTCATGAAAGCCATCCCTTTGCTCCGTCTGTTAGTCGCCGCTGCGGTCGTCTCGTGCGGTGCCTTGCACGCGCAGGACAGCGCGTCGATCCGCCTGCTTGCCTTCAGCCGCGTGGGCGATGCACTGGAGGTGATGGTCGCCGGTGCCGATGGCAAGCTGCTGAATGACAAGCCGCTGGCCTTGCCGACCGAGCAGCTTTCACCCGCCGTGACCGTGGGCACGCGCTCGCTGGTTTTTCAGACACCCGGTGCGACTCCCGCACCACTCGGGAAAGTGGACCTGCCCGCGACCGGCAAGGACTTCATCCTGATCTTCCTGCCGGATGCCAAGGCGGCGACGCCGTCCTACAAGGTCGATCCGGTGCCGGTCCCCGAGGGGGGCTTCGGGTCTGGCGATCACGCCTTCGTCAACTATAGCGGCTCGAATGTCGGCTTCGTGATCGGCGGTGAAAAGCTGCAGGTGCCGCAGGGGAAATCCGCGACCTATCATCCGAAGGAGACCGGGGGCAACCGCACCATGGCCGGCTATCATCAGGGGAAGGATGGCAAGTGGAGCACGACTCCCTTTTACTCGAGCCGGCTGATCATCCAGGAAGGCGTGCGCAATCTGGTGCTCATCGTCCGTGATCCCAAGACCGGCCTGCCCGACTTCCGCGGCATCTCCGATTTCGTGGAGAAGCCGGCTGCGACGCCGTAGAGTCCTTTGCTTTGGAATGTAGCCGTTCAAGCCGGGATCGGGCGAAGAATTGAATCGCGAAAGAACGCCAAAATGCGCGAAATTTGTTAGAAGAAGGGTCTTCTCCTGCCATTAGATTTCGCGCTTTTTCGCGTGATTCGCGGTTCACCTCAAACTTCCGGGGTGCCCGAAGAGCTGGAGCCGTTCGTCGCGAATCAGCAGCTACGAAACTTTGCAGGCTGCTCTAGCGCAGGAGCTCCGGGTCGACCGATCACGGAGCCGATTCGGTCGCGAGCAGGCGCACGAATCTCTTCGGCTCTCCGGCGACCGGCAGTCTCACGGTGACTGCATCGGGGGACTCGCCTTGTTCATCGACGGCGTAGCCCGCGGCATCCGCCGCGCCGATGAGGAGGTTCGTCCATTCGATCAAATCCGTGCCATGCTGGACGATCGTGCTCACCCGTCCCTCGGAATCATCGCGACGGTTGAAGGTGAAGATCAGATTGCCCTCGCTGATGCGTGCGGCAGGCAGGACCGATGCGTCGGACGAAGCCGGATCGCCGTCGAGGACCCATTCTAACAGATTGACCACTCCGTCGCGGTCGGGATCGGCATCGGTCGAGCGGTTGTTGCCGGCGATGGCGGGAAAGCCGGACATCCACGATTGATAGGGCGTGCCGATGATGGTGGCGCGCAGGTTGTCGATCTTGGCGGCACCGGTGAGGCGGACGAAGACGCCGTCGGCGGTTTCCGGGGCGGGGCCGAGTTCGGCAGCGGTGACGTTGAATGACCACGGCTGGATGCCGGCGGTGGCACTGTCGAAGTCGAGATCGATGCCGGTGGTCAGGTTGCGCACCGCCATTGTGACCGGGCGGCTGCCGGCGTTGCTGGTGCCGAAGGTGATGAGAAACCGGTACCATTGCCCGCCGCTACCGGCCAGCGGGCTGGCGGTTTCGGTGCCGAAATTCGGGCCGCGACGCTGGAAGCGGACCGTGCTGGCCCCTCCGATGCCGAAGCTCATGCCGGTGTCGGTTGCGTCGAAGAGCCCGTCACCGTCGACATCCTTCATGAAGGCGACGGAGATGCCGGTGTTGTATTGGGCGTCGAAGGAGAGGGTGCAGGCCGCGGCGGGCTCGATGATGCCTTTAACGCCGCCGACGTAGGTGCTGGAGCCATTGGTGCCGAGCGCCTGGCCGCCGACGTAGTCGCCGCTGTCCTGGGTCGCGAGAACCCGTCCCGGCGAGCCCGAGGAAGCAAGCGACCAACCCTTGGATCCGGTATAGGGCTGGCCGTTGGCGTTGCTGCTGATGACGGCGATGTCCGCGTTGGCGGCAGGATAGCCTTCGGTGGTTTCGAACTTGATCGTGCCGGGTGGCACCGGCGGAGGGGGGCGTGGTGGAGGATCCACATCGGGTGCCGTGAGGGCGTCGGTGGTCGGCGTGAGGATGGCGGCGAAGCCATTGCCCACGCGCACCGTGCGCTGGATGGTGGAGTCGCGGTTGACCACGGAATGGCCGACCTTGACCTTGGTGCTGGTGGCCACCGTGGTGTCGTCGCGGTAGAGTTCGAGGCGGAAGTTTTGTCCCGCGGGCAGGAAATCGAGGGGGACGGTGAAGTCGCGGGCGGTGTTGCCATTGAGCGCGCCGACGAACCAGATGCCGCCCTTGCGACGCGCGATGGTCGCGTGGCTGCCCGGGTAGCCATCGAGCACGCGGGTCTCGTCCCAAGTCGTCGGCAGGCGGTCGAAGAAGGTCAGCTCCGGGACTTCCTCAAGCACCGAGACCGAGCCACCGGCGCCGGCGCTGCCGGGGGATCCCAGCGGCCGGTCATACCAGTAGAGGAATTGCCACGGACTGAAGATGCACACGGACTTGGCGAGCTGCGAGGCGTGCGAGCCCATCGTATTCACCCGCGAGGCGAAGTAGCAGTTGGTCTGGTCTCCGGCGCCGGCGAGGCCGCGGGTGAAGATGGTGTTGAGCACCGTGGCGTTGGAGGGGGTTTCTTCATCCCCGCGGATTCCTTCCTGGGTCAGCAGGTTCGGAAAGGTCCGCGACACGCCGGTGGGCCGATACTCATCGTGAATGTTCACCATGAGCTGGTGCTCGGCGCACTTCCTGACCGCCTCGTGCAGCCAGCGGGTATTCGCCTGCGAGCCGACGTGGACGAAACCGAACTTGATGCCGGCCACGCCCCACGACTGGTAGAGCGGCAGGATCTCGTCGAGCTGTTGGCTCAGGGCGATCTGGTTGACGTAGAGGATCACATCGACGCCCTTGGTCTTCCCATAGGCGATCACGGCTGGCAGATCGAGCGGGCCGGGCGAACGGGCGGGATCGACATTCACCTCGCTGGCGTCGGAGGCGGCGCTGGTCTCCGCACCATACCATCCGGCGTCGAACATGATGTACTTCAGGTCGTGGGCCGCGGCGAAATCGATGCACGCCATCGAGCCCTGGGTGGTCAGTGTGACCTCGCGCAGCACCTTGCCCGGGCGGATCCACGAGGTGTCCGCCACCTGCGAGGGCTCGCACAGGTTCAGCATGAAATGATTGCCTTCCAACAGACTGCCCGGCGATGGCGCGACGCGCACGAAGCGCCACGGGCTGGTGTAGGTCGTGGTGAAGGCGATGCTGCCCGCGAGGCTGGCGACCAGGGTGGAAGTGCCGGTACGGGTGAATTTCATCCGCGAGCTATCGACCAGGCCCGCTTCGCCGAGCGCGGCGTAGAGGTCGGTCGCGAGCTCGGCCAGCACGGGACGTTCGACCGCACCGGAGACACTGGAGATGGCTTGCTTGGAGATCGAGGCCTGGGCCGTTCCCGAGGTCCAGACCTGGGTGGTCGTGGGCAAAGGAAAGCTAGTCTTGTCCGAGGCGATGGAGCCCGTGCCTTCGATGAGGTAGCGAAGGGCCACGCCGTCATCATAGACGCGGACCTGCAGCTTCACGCCGAGCGAGCCTTGATCCGCATGGGAGATGGTCAGCGTTTCCTGCCGGTACTTGTCGGACACCGCCGAGCGCTCGCCGAAGGCATTGGTCCAAGAGCTGTCGATGGAATCGGCGACCACATTGGAAATCGTGCCTTGGTCGGCCACCACGCCCACGCCGGTGATGTCGAGTCCGAGCGCGCCGCGGGTGACCACCGCGCGGCCGTTGTCGGTCACGCTATGCAGCAGCGCTTGGGTGCTGTCGTCGCGCTCCAACGCGAAGACCAGCTTCCCGTCCGGGCTCGCGAGCGTGCGTTCGGGAACAATCGCGGCGTGGGCGGGCAGGACGAGGGTGGCGAATGCGAGCGAAAGACGGAGTGGCAACATGAGCATGAGAATCGCAGGGATAGTGGATGGGAGTCGCGCCCGCCCGACGACCTCTGCCGGACGAGCGCATTCCCTTCCTCGAGACAGAGAATCAGGGAGCTTCCTCCACCAGCAGGCGGGCGAATTTCTTCGGGTCGCTGCCGGTCGGAACCGTGACGGTGATCAAGTCGGGTGCCGCGCCAAGTTCATCCACGGTGTAGCCCGCGCCGCTTTCCGCGCCGATGACCACGTCGGTCCATGTGGCCAGGTTGATGCCATGCTGGAAGGTCTGGGTCACGAGTCCTTCCGAGTCGTCGCGGCGGTGGAAGGTGAAGACCAGATTGCCGCCGGACACGCTGGCGTCGGGAAGGATCGCCGCATCGGAGGTGGTGGGATTGCCGTTCAACACGAACTCGAGCAGGTTCGCGATGCCGTCGTCATCGGGATCCTCCTCGGCCAGGCGATCATTTCCAGTGATCGAAGGGAAGCCATCCATCCAGGTGTCGTAGGCGGTGCCGATCGGCGGCTCCACCGAGGTGACCCGGAGGTTGTCGATGCGGGCGCTGGCGGTGGTGCGGATGAAGATGCCATCCGAGCGTTCCGGAGCGACTCCGAACTCGGCATCGGTGACGGAGAAGGTCCAGTTCTGGATGCCTTCGGTGACGGCATCGAAGTCGTAACCGGTGCCGGTGGTCAGGTTCCGCACCGCCATGGTGATCGACCGGCTACCGCTGACGCTGCTGCCGATGGTGACCGAGAACCGGTACCAATTGCCGGCCGTGCCGGTGAAGCCGGGGCCGAAATTCTCAGTGCCGAAGGCCGCGTTGCGGTACTGGAAGCGGGCAGGCGTGCCGCCAATGCCGAAGGCCATGCCGGAATCTGTCCCTTCGAAAAGGCCGTTGGCATTGACGTCATCCATGAAGCCGACCGAAGTGCCGGTGGCGTACGGCGCATCGAAGGTGAGGGTGTTGGTACCGGTGTACTGGATCACGTTTTTGACCCCGCCGACGTAGGTTCCGGAGTTGCTGGCACCGATCGCTTGTCCTCCGAAGTATTCGCCGCTCGATCCGGACGCGTGAACGTTCAGGGAACTGCCGGAACTGGAAAGCGACCAGCCGTTGATGCCGGTGAAGGGTCCCGTCACATCGAGCCCGGCGACCACGTCCGGTGCCGTGGGATAGCTCTGGGCGGTTTCGAAGGTCACGGTGCCTGCCGGGAAGACCGGAGTAGAGGTCCACAGCATGATCTTGCCGGGGCTGCTGGTATCGAGGATGTAGCCCTCCGGGACCGAGGCGAAGCTGCCGAACAAGGAGCCGGTGTAGGTGGCGATCACGTAGTTCAGCGCGGTGGGTGCGGAGACGACATTCAGGCTGAGGATCGCGCCGTTCAGGTCGAGATTGCCGGTCACCGCGAGCTTGTCGGCGGTGGCTCCGTCGAGGTCGCAGGCATAGGTGCCGGTCAACATCAGGTCCCCGGTGGCGAGCGTGCCGACACTGGCACCGGGGGCGAGCGTGCCTGCCACGGTCACGTCGCCGGCAATCGTTCCGGTGCCTTTGAGGGTGGCCGTTTCATCGACCTCCACGTAGCCGCTGGCCAGTGTCCCATCGACCGCCAGGGTGCCGCCGGAGACCATGGTATCGCCCGTGAAGGTATTGGCGGTGGCGATCGTCAGGGTGCCATTGCCGCTCTTGGTCAAGCCAGCTGGACCGCCGATGCTGCCGGTGCCGCCGAAGGTGAAATCGTTCGCGGAATTCACCGTGACCGAAGCCGGCAGCAGCGAGCCATCGAGCGTCACGGCTCCCGCGGGGGAGGTGGGGCCGAAGGTCACGGAATCGAACTGCTTGAAGACATCGTTCGACGCGCCGTTGAGGAAGTTCGCCGAGCCATTGACGTTCCAGGTGCCGTTGGCGGCAGCATTTTTCCAAAGCACGCTGGCGCCGACCGAGTTGACGGTCACGCTCACGGCATTGTCCACGGCCTGGACGGACCCGCTGAGGCGGGTGCTGCCGGTGCCCGAGAAATCGGCGACCCATGTGGCGCTGCCGGTGATGCCGCCGGTGGCCTGGATCAAGGTGTAGGTCCCCAGTGCGGGTGCCTCGGCAAAAAGTGGCTTCACCGTGACGCTGCCGCCGCCCAAGGCGAGGACCTCATCGACTCCGAGGTAGCCGCTGCCGGAAGTTTCGAGCGGGACGGTGATGATCGCGCCGCCTTCAAGGCTCAGCGCCTTGAGGTTTTTTCCAGTGGCACCGATGGCAAGGTGAGCGCTGTTTTTCACGGTGACTGGGCTGGTGCCGAGGGTGCCGCCGAGGACCAGCTTGCCAGCCTCCACCGTGGTGGCTCCGGTGAAGGTGGCGTTGCCTGTTAGAGTCTGGGTGCCGCTGCCGGTCTTGGTGAGCGCCACGGTGCCGGTGCCGTTTTGGATGGTCCCGCCGAAGCTGGCGGTGGCATCTCCCGCGCCAAGCGTGAGGACGGCTTCGGTGGCGGCGAGGGAGCTCGAGACCGTGCCGGTGTTGCCGGACAGGCCGTTGATCGTCTCCGGGTTGCCATTGAGGTCGAGCGTGCCGCCGTTCATCAGCAGGTCGGATGCGCCGATCCCGTGGGCCATGGCGTCATCGCTGGCCGTATTGAGTTTGACGGTGCCGCCGGTGAGTTTCCACGAGCCGCCGCTGGTGGCAGTGGTCTCGATGGTGAGGAGTTGGCCGCGGTTCTCGAGGGTGCCGGTATAGGCGGACATCGACCCCTCCAGCCTGAGGTCGTAAGTTCCCACGCCACCGGGATAGCGGGTCAGATTGGCGCTGCCGCTGATCGCGCCGGTCTGGTGGATGATGTTGTTGCTTCCAGTCCCATTGGTGGCGATCCCGCTGGGGGCATCCACCACGATCTGCCGCGGCGAATTGACGTTGGCATTGCTCCCCGCACTTGAGAACAGCGCGCCCCCGCGGAGGACAATCCGGTTGGCGGCGTTTCCGAAAGCGGCATCGCCGAAAGCAAGGTTGCCGCCGGCGACCACGATGTCGCCGGTGAAATTCGAGTTGTTATTGGTCAGGGAGAAGCGACCGCTGGAAGCCGGCGTGGTGATGTTGCTGCCGTGCTTGATGACCAGCCCGCCGGTGGGAGTGCCGGTGATCTTGGCGTTGAAGTTGTTGTTCGCGAAACTGGCGTTGCCGGTGATGGCTGGAAAGCTGTCGCTGTAGGTGCCGGCGAAGGTGAGGGCGAAGTCGCTCTGGGTCGCGCTCGCACCGATGGCCAGGTAGTTGGCACCAGTCGAGCCGGTGTTGATCTGGATCTGGTTGACGGTGATGTCGGACGCGATGGTCACGGTCTTGGTGCCGGCGCTGTAGGTCCCGCCGAAGATGGCGGTGTTGCCATTGGTCCAAGCAACGTGGGCGAGGGTATTGCCTTGGTCCCAGTTGGTGAGGGCGGTGTTCCAAGTGCCGGTGGCGTAGGTCGAGACACCGTCGCCGGGCGTGGCGATACTGGCCGCGCCACCATCCCAGAAGAGATCGGCGGCATGGGCACTGCACAGCGGCAGGGTGGCGAGCGAGATCAAATGAAGGCGGAGGTTTTTCATGATGCGGGAATCGGGTCGTGCTAAAAGGGGGGGCTGGCGGGAATAGCCCGCGGCCTCCGGTTCTCGCGAAATTCCCCCAAAAAATTCCCAGCCTCCCGGTCGATGCGACCGCGACCGGCCTAAATGAAAATATTTTCGCGAAAACCGGCCCGCCGCGCCTAATCCCTTGATCCGGCCCTTCCCGATCCAACCCGGCCTGACAGAATTCCGATGAAGCCCGAACAAAACCGCGAGTTCGTTGCCCTGATGGTGCCGTGCCAGCAGTCGATCCGGAATTTCGTCTATAGCATCCACCCCGACGCCGGCGACCTGGATGACATCATGCAGGAAACGGCCATCAGCCTGTGGGAGAAGTTCGACACCTTCGACCGCACGCGGGAGTTCCTGCCGTGGGCGATGCGGCTCGCCTACTTCGAGGTGCTGAGTTTCCGCAAGAAGCGCAGCCGCGACCGGCTGGTATTCTCGGACGAAGCGGTGGAGGCCCTTGCGGCCGAGGAACCGGAGGTCGAGCTCACCGAGCACGTCCGGGAGGCGCTCGAGACCTGCCTGTGCCGGCTCGACCCCCGGGCCCGGGCGGTCGTCGAAGCCCGCTATGGCAAGGGCAGCTCGATCTCGGATCTGGCCATCCATCGCAAGGAATCCGTCCACCGGCTCTACCGCATCCTCGACAAGGTCCGCGCCCTGCTCATCGACTGCGTGCGCGGCCAATTGATCGACCAAGGCTTACCTGCTGACCATGTCTGACGACGCCCCCGCCCCCCGCCTGAAGTATCTCCTGGCCCGCCTGTCGGACGGCCAGCTCGATGCGACCGAAGCTGCCGAACTCGATGGCATGATCGTCCGCGATCCCGCGGCGCGGCGGTACTACCGGCGCCATACGAGGGTTCATCTGGCACTCACCGATCTTGGGGAAGCCAGCAAGATCGTCTCCTTTCCTGAAGTGCGCCATGCGCGGAGATGGCCGGCCTTGGCCGCGGCGGCGGCCCTAGTGCTAGCAGCCGGCACGGCGTGGTGGTCGTACCGCGCTGACAACGCGCAATCCCCTGCGCCGGTGGCGGAAAAGGAGTCCGTCCCGAAGAGGGTTCTCGCGGTGGTGTCCGCCACCGAGGATCTGCGGTGGAGTCTTCCCGAAGCTGCGGCCGGCGGACAACGGATCGGCACCGGAATCGTGAAGGTATTCAGCGGCAGCCTGTCCCTTTCATTGATGGGCGGACAGACGGTCCATCTCAAGGGGCCCGCGGAATTCGAGTTGATCGAGGAAGGGGAGATGGCCCTCCGCAAGGGGCCAGCCGCGTTCCGTTCGCTCGCCGGCCAAGCGCCCTTGATCGTGCACCTTCCCCACGGAGCGCTGGTGGACATGGGCTCGGAATTCTCGGCGGATGTCGGGAGTGACGACACCACCGAGGTGCGCGTTTTCGAGAACCAACTCACCGTCTCGACCACCGGTCCTTCCGGCCGCACGCAGGAAGAACTCCAGCTCGGGCCCGGCCGGACGGTGCTGGTGAATTCGGCATTTTCGCCGGGCACGCGGCCCGCCACCGACTTCCTGCGGGTCCCCCCCCCGCCGCTCGCGCTTTCACCGGGTGGCGAGCAATCCTACGCCGCCGCCGTGATCGCTTCCTCGCCCGCCGCCTACTGGCGTTTCGAGAAGACCAATCCCCAGCAGCAGGTGCCCGATGAAACCGGCCGCCATCCTCTCCAACTCATGGAGAAGGCGCGGCTGTTTGGAAACGACGGGCAGCGCTTTCTCATCACCAACCAAAGTGATGCCGCCGGCTTCGCGCAAACTCCCGCTGGCATCCCGAACCTCGACACCGCCCGCGGCATGACCGCGGAGTGCTTGTTCTCTTCCTCCTCAAAGAACTACGGAACCCTCATGGGCTTCGAGTTGGCCGATCCCGGACCACGGCCGCCAGACATCCCGCTCAAACTCAATCACGCACCGCAGAATTTCGTCATCGAGCGCATGGGCCGGATGGGCGAAAAAATCGGCCATGTTCATCCGGATTTCGCCGTCCGCACGATGCTCCGCGCGCCGGCCGGCTACTTCGGCGGGATCAATTGCTACTCGCGCGAGTCCCATCTGCTGCACCGCTGGGTCCATGTCGCGGTGGTCCGGGATGCCACCCGCATCCAGCTCTATGTGGATGGCGAGCTATCCGACTCCACCCAGGCTTCGCTGGTTTTCCACAACGTCAACTTGCGGCCGATCATTGGTCGCCTCCAACCCAACCCGAAGGACGAGCTCCGCCAGTGGGTCGGCGGCATCGACGAAGTCGCGCTCTACGATCACGCCCTCTCCGCCGAGGAGATCCGCGCCCACTCCGCGGCCTTGAAGCGGTGAACGTCCTGAGCGGTGCGGGATCGTTCCCGGGGCTGATGGAGTTGACCGCTGAGGCGCTGAGGTCGCAGAGGGACGCAGAGAAAGAGGGGAATGATGAGGAACTGGAGCATTCTACGTAATTTCGTACCCGCTTGGTCTCCATGGAGGCCACGATCTTCGGACGAATCGGAAGTTTTAAGTGAACCGCGAAATCACGCGAAAATGCGCGAAATCTAAAGGCAAGAAGAGACACACGGAGGCCACGAGAATAGCGGATCGAACCCTTGAGCGCCGCGTTCGGCTGGAAATTCAGCTTTGAGGGAGGGGCAGGCGAACGCTACATGTTCGCGATGATTATCATGCGATACCTTTGGCTCTTGCCTGTTATTCTAACTGTCGCTTCGTGCGGGAAGAAGACGGTCAAAGCAGCCCAGGCAGTAAGCGGCGAGTACATCACGGTCACCGAGGGGGTGACCGCGCTCGGGGGTGATCTTGACGGTGTCCTCAGCTTCATCATCGTGCCTGCGGAAGCTGGCCAAGTGGTGCTTGGGCGCCAGGCAGCGGGTGGATCCGGCTTCACTTGGGACGGGGTGGTTCGCTTTCAGGGCGGGAAGGCGGTGGATTTCAAAGTGAATTCTCCCGGGATCGGGAAGGAGGGCACGGCCGTCTTCGGCGACCAAACCTTCGACCTCCAGAAGGGGGAAATCTTTCGGGTCGCCCGCGATGCGAGCGTGAAGCAAATCCCGGGTTCGAAAGCAGGAAGGAAGAAGGATCCGGGCACGGCAAAGCGACTCGCCGAGATCCGCGGGGATTAGGAGGCTGTCCGGTAAACAGCTTCGGAGTGATGCGGCCGAGAATTGCTTAATGAAGAGCTGAAGGCAGGGGCGGGACGCCCCTCCAACGGACTGGGGCAAGATGCCCCAGCTACTTTTTGAGCCAAGCTCCAAGGCAGCTACTGAGAATGCTACGCGTGCTTACGCTAGGATCTCCTTCAGGACCTTCGATGGCTCGACGCCGGTGAGCTTTTGATCTAGCCCCTGGCTCTTGAAGGTGAGGCGGGTGTGGTCGATGCCCATGCAGTGCAACATGGTGGCATGGAGGTCGTGGACGGTGACGGGATTTGAGACGACGTTGTAGGAGAAGTCGTCCGTTGCGCCATAGGTGATGCCGCCTTGGATGCCGCCGCCGGCGAGCCACATGGAGAAACAGCGCGGGTGATGGTCGCGGCCATACTGGGTCGGCGTGAGATTGCCCTGGCAGTAAACGGTGCGTCCGAACTCGCCACCCCAGACGACGAGCGTGTCGTCTAACAGGCCGCGCTGGCGGAGGTCCTGGAGGAGGCCGGCCTGGGCTTGATCGACGTCCTGGCACTGGAGCGGCAGGTCTTTCACGACGCTGCCGTGGTGGTCCCAGCCGCGGTGGTAGAGCTGGATGAAGCGCACGCCGCGCTCGGCCATGCGGCGGGCCATGAGGCAGTTGTAGGCGTAGGTGCCGGGCTTCTTCACGTCGGGGCCGTAGAGCGCGAGCGTCGATTCGCGCTCGTTCTTGAGGTCGGTGAGATCGGGCACGCTGGCCTGCATGCGGTAGGCCATTTCGTACTGGGCGACGCGGGCGAGCACCTGGGGATCGGCGCAGCGCTCGGCCTCGCGGCGGTTCATTTCGCCGAGCATGTCGAGCATCTTGCGGCGGTCGGAGCGCAGCATGCCCTTGGGGTCGTTGAGGTAGAGCACGGGATCGGCGGCGGCGCGGAATTGCACGCCCTGATGCTCGCCCGGCAGGAAGCCCGCGCCCCAGAGGTGGGAGAACAGTGCCTGCATCTGGCCGCGGCCCTGGCTGATCATGACCACGAAGGTCGGCAGGTTCTGGTTTTCGCTGCCGAGGCCGTAGGACATCCACGCGCCCATCGACGGGCGTCCGGGGATCTGGTTGCCCGTCTGCATGAAGGTGATGCCGGGGCCGTGGTTGATCTGCTCGGTGGTCATCGACTTGACCACGCACATCTCGCCGGCCATCTGGCCGGTGTGGCGCATCAGCTCCGACACCCACAGGCCGTCCTGCTTGTTCGCGTGGTGGTCGAACTTGAAGATCGATGGTGCGATCGGTAGCCGCGCCTGGCCGGAGGTCATTCCTGTTAGGCGCTGCTCGCCCCGCACTCCTGCGGGCAGGTCCTTGTCGTAGAAGTCCTTCAGGCCGGGCTTGTAGTCGAAGGTATCGAGCTGCGAGGGCGCGCCTTCCTGATAGAGGTAGATCACGCGCTTGGCCTTCGGCGCGAAATTCGGGAACAGCGGAGCCGATGAGGGAGACTCCGCCGCGAGGAGTTGCGACAAGGCGGTGCTGCCAAGCATCGAGAGGCCGCCTGCACCGACGCCCTTGAGCAGTTGGCGGCGGTTGATGTTGAAGAGCGGATGGTCGGATGGGTTCATCGGCGTTAGTCCCGGACGAGGGTTTGATCGAGGTTGAGGATGGTGCTCGCGACGAGCATCCAGGCGGCGAGTTCGGAAGGATTGAGCGCGGGATCGACCGGCGTCGCGCCTTGCTTGAGCAGCTCCGCGGCATCCGCCGGGGCAGACTGGAACCGTGTCGCCAACGAGGACAGTCCGCTTTCCAAGGTGCGCAGGTCATTGGCCGAGGCGGCGCGTCCGGTCACGCGGCGATAGAGCGTGGCAAGGCGTTTCGCGGTCGGGCTGGGATCGCGGAGGACCTGCGCCGCGAGGAGCTTCGAGCACTCGAGCACCTGCTCGTCGTTGAGGGCGGCGAGTGCTTGCAACGGCGTGTTCGTTGTTACCCGGCGGACCAAGCACGAGGTGCGTTCGGGGGCATCGAAGATGGTCATGAAGGGCGGCGGCGAGGTGCGCTTCCAGAAGGTGTAGAGGCTGCGCCGGTAGAGGGCGGCGCCATTACTACGGGTGTAGGACTTGGTATTGCTGCCGCCGTTCGAGCGCTCCTCCCACAGGCCGGGCGGTTGATAGGGGAAGACCGGCGGGCCGCCGAGTTCTCCCGACATCAAGCCGGCGGCGAAGAGCGCCTGGTCCCGCACTTCCTCCGCGGCGAGGCGGCGGCGCGGAAACGAGGCCAGCAGCCGGTTTTCCGGATCCTTGGCAGCGAGTTCGGGGCGCACCTTCGACGACTGCCGGTAGGTGGCGCTGGTGACGATGAGGCGCACGAGGTGGCGCGTGCTCCATGGCGTGGTGCTGCCATTGCCATCGCGGAACTCGATCGCCAGCCAGTCTAACAGCTCGGGGTGGGACGGATAATCACCCTGCAAGCCGAAGTCGTCGGTGGACTTCACGAGGCCGGTGGAAAAGAACTGCTGCCACAGGCGGTTGACGGTCACCCGGGCGAGCAGGGGATCCTGCGGCGACACCAGCCATTGGGCGAAGCCGAGGCGATTGACCGGTGCGCCGGGGAGGGGGGCACCGAGCACTTCCGGCGGGCGGCGGGTCAGCGGCCGCGATTTATCCGGCTGGTCATATTGGCCGCGGGTCAGGGTGTAGGCCGGCACCGGAGCGGCCGCCTCCTGCATGACCATGACCTGGGCCTTCGGGCCTTGGGGGGCGAGTGGCGACGCGATCTCGATCAGGGGGGGGTAGGCCGCCGCGTTGTTGTTCTCGACGTGCTTCTCGGTGGTCGAGTTGAAGTACGCCTTCAGGCTGTAGAAGTCGTCCTGCTTGAGCGGGTCGAACTTGTGATCGTGGCAGCGGCAGCAGTTCATGGTGAGGCCCATGAAGACCGTGCCGACCGTCTGCACGCGGTCGGCGGCGTACTCGTTGAGGTATTCCTCGGCGATGGTGCCGCCCTCGGCGGTGATGAGGTGATTGCGGCAAAAGGCGGTGGCCAGGATCTGCTCCGGCGACGCGTTTGGCAGCAGGTCGCCGGCGATCTGCTCGATGACGAAGCGATCGAACGGCATGTCGTCATTGAAGGCGCGGATGACCCAGTCGCGCCACGGCCAACCGGTCCGCAGGATGTCGTGCAGGTAGCCATTGGTATCTCCGTAGCGTGCGAGATCGAGCCACTGCGACGCCATCTTTTCGCCATAGCGCGGCGAGGCTAACAGACGGTCCACGACCCGCTCATAGGCTCCCGGCGCGCTGTCGGAGAAAAAGGCGTCCATTTCCTCCATCGACGGCGGCAGGCCGGTGAGATCGAGCGTGATCCGCCGCAGCAGGGTCGACTTGTCGGCTTCAGGGGAGCGCGCGAGTCCTTCCTGCTTCAGGCGAGCGGCGAGGAACGCATCGATCGGGTTCGCGTCTGGCGATGGTGGAACCGGCGGACGGGCCGGAGCCACGAAGGCCCAGTGCTTTTCGTACGGGGCACCGGCTTCGATCCACTTCTTGATCACTTCTTTTTCAGCCGGCGACAACGTCTTGTGAGACTTCGGCGGCGGCATTACTTCGTCGGGATCGTCGCTCAGGATGCGCAGCCAGGCCTCGCTGTCCTTGATGGAGCCCGGCTTGATCGCGGCTTTGCCCCCATCGGTGAGGGCCTGCGCACCCTCCGGAGTATCGAGCCGGAGGTCGGCCTCGCGGTGCGCGGGATCGAAGCCATGGCAGGCGAAGCATTTGTCGGAAAGAATCGGCCGCACGTCGCGGTTGAAGTGCGGCGCTTCATCGGCCGCCGCCTTCCCTGCAAACCAAGCGCCGCTTGCGACGAACAGATACCGCAACTTCATCGCTCGAACTTGACGAATGCGGCGCGGATGGTCTTGGAAGTAGCGCGCAAAGAATTGTAAAAAGGCAGCATGAACTCTCCCTACTCCCGCGACGCATTCCTGGCGGAGATGGCTCCGGGAGCCCTGCACTCGCTCTACGACCTGATGCCGGACGTTTCCTTTTTCATGAAGGACTGCGAAGGCCGCTTCGTCGCGCTGAGCCGGCTGGGCTGCGAGTTCTGCGGGGTGAAAACGGAGGAGGAAGCCTTTGGCTGCACCGATCTGAGCTTCTTCCCCGAAGGTCGCGCCGCCGAATACATGGCGGATGACCGGCTGGTGATCACGACCGGCCAGCCGATCGTCAACCGCATCGAGCCGGCGCCGGAAATGGAAGGTTCGCCGCGGCTGGTGGTGACCAACAAGATCCCGGTGCGCGACCGGGAAGGCCGGATCATCGGCGTGGCTGGCTTTTCCCGGCGGGTCGAGCACCTGCGCTGCGCGACCACCGTGATCCACAAGCTGTCCGCGGCGGTGGAGCAGATTCACCAGCACTACGACGCCTCCTTCGACACCGCCGAGCTGGCGAAGCAGGCGGGGCTATCGGCCAGCCAGTTCGAGCGCTTGTTTCGCAAGGCGCTGGGAAGCAGCCCGCGGCAATACTTGCAGCGGGTCCGGATCGAGCGTGCCTGCCTGTTCCTGGTCGAGTCGGAGGAAACGGTGGCGGCGGTCGCGCAACGTTGCGGCTACTACGATCACGCGCATTTCACGAAGGCGTTCGTGGCCTTGAAAGGAGTCACGCCGACCGCCTTTCGCAAGCAGCGGCAGGCGACGCCGGCCAACTCGCCGAGCCGGTAGGCCTCGGAAGCTGTCTGAAAAATAGCCTTGGAATGATGCTGCCGAAGATTGCCTATTGAAGAACCAAGGCGGAGGGGCGGGACGCCCCTCCAACGGACTGGGGCAAGATGCCCCAGCTACTTTTTCAGACAGGCGCTCACCCGGCGGCGCGTGCGCCCACCGGCTTTGCCTGGATTTGCAGGCGGAATGCCTTGGGTGTTAGACCGGTCACTTCGAGGAAGCGGCGGTTGAAGTTGGAGAGGTTGTTGTAGCCGGCCTGGAAGGCGGCCTCGGTGATGGACAGCTTGCCGTGGGCGATCTCCGCGCAGACCCGGGCGACGCGGATTTCATTGAGGTAGCGGTTGAAGACGCAGCCCATGTTCACCTTGAACCAGCGGCTGAAGGCGGCCGGCGACATCTTCACCCGGGCGGCGGCTTCCTGCTGGGTGATTGGCTCGCCCAAGCGGCTCTCCAGCCACACCAGGAGCTCGTCCAGCCGGGCGTTCTGCCAATCGGATTTCCCTTCTTCCACGGCGTGCAGCGAGTGCACTTCGAGCTTCGTGAGCAGGGTGAAGATCTTCCACAGATCCATGAATGAATCGAGCGAGGTCGAGCCACTGGCGGCCAGCGCTTCCATTCGCTGGCCGATTTCCTCGCTCTCCTTGCCGCTGAAGCGGACGCCGCGCTGGGCGTTTTGGCAGAGGGCGTGGAAGGCCTTGATCTCCGGCAATTTCCAGAAGGTCTCGCCCCACACCTGCGGCAAAAAGTGGATCACCGTGACGCGCGTGTCGCCGACCTGATCCTTGCTGGAAAACCAGGTGTGCGGGACATTCCCGGGCAACATCGTGAGATCGCCGGGCCCGAATTTCTCCACCGAGGTCCCGACGTGGCGGGTGCCGCAGGCGTTCCGGACGAAGACGACTTCCCACTCCGGATGGTAGTGCCAGAGGAAGCGGAAGGTCGGTTCGCAGTAGCTCGTGGCGGTGAACGCCCGCGTCTTGGTGAGCGGCAGCACCGTGAAGCTCGGCTGGCCGTAGCCGGAAATGGAGGGAACCACCTGCATGTTTGCTTAGTTAACTGCGTATGCATTCCGGTGCAAGCCCGTAGCAGCCTCGCTTGCCAATTCTTTCTAGGCTACACCGATACCCATGAGGTCCTCCACTGCCACGGCTCCTCTCGCCGACCACCCGAAGAAAATACCGGCCGCCCCGCTGCGGCTTTGTTTCATCGGCTGCGGCGCGCGTGCCCGCGCCTATGCGGAAGTGGCGGCGACGCGACCCGGCAAGCTGGTGACGGTGGCGATCGCGGATCCGGTGGCGAGCCAGCGTGCGGATGTCCGGCAATTCCTGGGCGAGGCGGGGGTGCGCGAGTTCCAGACCGGCGAGGAGTTGCTCGCCGCGGGACCTCTCGGCGACATCGCCGTCATCACCACCCAGGACAAGTTCCACTACCATCAGGCGATGGCGGCGCTGCGTGCCGGGTATGATCTTTTGTTAGAAAAGCCGGCCGCGTGCACTTCGGCGGAGGTCCATGAGATGGTGCGCCTCGCCAATGAGCTTGGCCGGCGGATCGTGCTGTGCTTCGTGCTGCGGCACACGCCGTTTTACCGCGCGGTGAAGCGGGTAATAGACAGCGGGCGGCTCGGCAAGCTGGTCAGCATCCAGGCGACCGAAGGCGTCGAACCGTGGCATTTCACGCACTCCTTCGTCCGCGGCCACTGGTCGCAGAGCGCGAAGTCCACGCCGATGATCGTGGCCAAGTGCAGCCATGACACCGACATCTTGTCGTGGCTGGCGGATTCGGAATGCACCGCGGTTTCGAGTTTCGCTGGCACCCAATGGTTCCGCCCGGAAAACGCTCCCGCCGGGGCCACGGCGCGCTGCACCGATCCCTGCCCGCACGCGATCAGCGGTTCATGCCAGTATGCCGCGCAACGCTACCTCACCGACAAGAAGGAGCCGTGGCTTCCCCAGGTGATGCCGGGGCACGCCACCGCGACCGACGACGAGATCCTCGACTGGCTGCGCACGGGCGACTGGGGCCGCTGCGTCTATACCAGCGGGCAGGACACGCCGGACCATCAGGTGGTGTCGCTGCAGTTCGCTTCCGGCGTGACCGCGCAACTTTTGATGACCGCCTTCGACAAGGGCCGCCGCATTCGCATCCACGGCAGCGAGGCGATCCTGCAAGGGAGCATGCATGCCGACGATGAGATCCACCGGCTCGAATTGCGCCGGCATCACGATGGCGGCGTCGAGCAAATCGAAGTCGAGGAGCCTGCGGAAAACGGCTACGCTGGACATGGTGGCGGCGATTTCGGCCTGATCGATGCGCTCCACGAGTTGATCTCCGCGCCCGGTCCCTTCGACAACAGTCACTTCATGGCCGGCCACCTCATCGCCTTCGCCGCGGACGCCGCTTTCCGCAGCGGCCAGGCGATCGATCCCGCCCACCTTCTGCAATCGTCCGCTTCCTGACACCGCATGCATCTTCACTTTTTCGACTGGCTCATCGTCATCGTCTCGTTCGTCGCCTTCGCCGCCATCGCGGCGTGGAGCGGCAAGCAGACGAAGAGCGTGAGCGGCTTCCTCGTCAGCGGCCGTTGCGCGGGGCGCTACCTGCTGACCATCGCGGCCGGCATGGTGTGGATCGATGCGATCAACATCATTGGCATGTTCGAGCTGTACTTCGTCGGCGGCTTCCCGGCGATGAGCTGGGGCCTGATCATCCAGCCGCCGCTCGCCGTGATCATGGCGGTGTCCGGCTGGGCGGTGTACCGCTACCGCGAGACGCGGGCGATGACGGTGCCGCAGTACTTGGAGATGCGGTATAGCCGCGGAGTGCGCATCACCGCCGGCATCGTCTCGTGGGTCGCCGGGATGATCAACTTCGGCATCTTCCCCGCGGTCAGCGCGCATTTCGTCATCTGTTTCTGCGGGCTGCCGGGCACCTTCGCCTTGGCCGGGCTGACGCTGCCGACCTTTCCGCTGCTCATGATCGCGATGATGGCGGTCACGCTTCTGTTCGTTTTCCACGGCGGTCACATCACCGTGCTGGTGATGGATTTTTGCCAAGGGCTCTTCATCAACGTGGCCGCGGTCGTGCTGGTGCTGCTGATCGGCTTCACCTGGCTCAACTGGAACGAGGTGATCGAGATCCTGAACCAAGCGCCGCCGGATGCCTCGCTGCTCGATCCGTCCCGCACTTCCGAAGTGAAGGACTTCAACCTCTGGTACTTCGTCATCAGTACCATCGGGATGTTCTACAACCGGCTGTCGAACTTCCAAGGACAGGCCTTCGATGCCTCCGCCAGGACACCCCATGAAGGCCGCATGGGCAACGTGCTGGCGCTGATCCGCTGGCAGACCCTCTGCCTGTTCTTCATGGTGATGGTGCTTGCCGCCCAAGTGGCGCTCAAGCACCCGGCGCATGCGTCGCTCGGCCAGTCGATCCAGGCGTGGCTCGATGTCCTGGAAAAGGAGCACGGTGCGGCCGTGCGCGGCCAGATGACGGTGAGCACCGCGCTCGCCTTCATCCTGCCGGTCGGCGGCAAGGGCCTGCTGCTGGCCATCATGATTGCCGCGATGATCTCGTCAAAGAGCGCCTTCATTCACTCTTTCGGTTCGATCTTCGTGCAGGACGTGGTGATGCCGTTCCGCAAGACGCATCCCGAACCGGCCCGGCAGTTGCGCTGGCTGCGCCTCTCGATGCTCGGCGTGACCTTCTTCGCGGTGCTCTTCGGCTGCTTCTACCGCCAGACGGAAAGCATCCTGATGTACTTCGCGCTCAGCAGCACCCTGTGGCTTGGCGGGTCCGGAGCCGTCCTGATCGGCGGCCTCTACTGGAAGAAGGGCAATACCACCGGTGCGTACGCCGCCATGACGGTCGGTGGAGTCTTCGGCCTCGGCGGCTTCGCCCTCATGCAGGGCTGGAAAACGTGGTACGGCGTGCCGCCGCAGCTCTCCATCGCCGGACACTCGCTCGAGCTCAATCCGCAGTGGTGGTTGTTCATCACGATGCTGGTCTCGACCGCCACCTATGCCGGCGTGTCACTGCTCACTCGCCGCGGCGCCAGCTTCGACCTCGACCGCCTGCTGCACCGCGGTGCCCATCGTGATGGCGCGGCACGGTTTGAAGATGAGCCGCAGATTTCACTGTGGAAGCGGATGTGCGGGGTCACGCCGGAATTCACGCCCAGCGACCGCCGCACCGTGTATGCGTTCTTCGGTTGGGTCTTCGCGTGGTTCGGCGCCTGCATCGTCATGATCGTCCTCTCGCTCTCCGGCAAGATCGGCAATGCCGACTGGGCCGGCTTCTGGAAGATCTACCTGATCGCACTGTTCGGCCTGATGGTGTTCACCACCGTGTGGCTGGGCATGGGTGGCATCCGCGATCTCAAGACGATGTTCCGCCTGCTCAAGGAAGGCCAGCGCGACAGCTCCGATGACGGCACGGTCCCCTCGGGCGGGACCGTGGTGAGTGCTTCCGCCGTGACTCCCGACAAAGCCATCGATCCAATCTAACTCTCTCCGATACCTTTCCCCATGACGTTTACATTTACTCGTTCCCTGATTGTAGCCATCGCCCTCGCGCATCCCGCGATGGCGGAAGTCCAACCGCTGGCCCACTACAACCTGCAAGGTGAAGGCGGCATCCGCGACACCGCGGCTCCGCCAACGCTACAGGGGCAGGTGAAGGATGCGCCGCCGCTGAATCGCCAGGGCTCGCCCAAGATCATGTCGAACAGCCCGGACCCGCGCCGCCAGGTTTCGGATTCCTCGATCAAGTTTGAGAATGACGACCAGTGCTACAGCACCGGCAAGAATCTCGCCAACGGCGATCGATTCCTCGTCGAGGTGTGGGCCTATGCCACCAAGGGGAATGACCCCGGTCTTCATGCGGTGCTTGCCAATGGCAATGGCGGGAGTGGCTTCCTGATCGCCCAAAGTGGTGATCAGTGGCAGGTCTTCGTTGGCGGCGTGGGCGGCACGTCGATCGGCAAGGTCACGGCGGAAAAGTGGACGCACCTCGCGATCGTCCGCGAGGGCGGTAGCTGCAGCGCGTGGATCGATGGTGTGCGCGCGGGTGATCTGCCTGGCGTGGGCGGGGGGGCGGCCAACTTCTCGCTTGGGGCGTCCGCGCCCGGGAAGGAGCCGTTCCACGGCTGGATCTCGGAAGCACGTGTGTCCACATTCAAGCCGGGCGAATTCGAAGTGACCGACTTCCTGTTGGACCAGACCAAGATGAAGGCGCTGAAGGAGTCCGAGCTCGCCGAGCGCTCGCGTTTTATGGAGGGCCTGCTCCAGACGCCGGGCGTCAAGGTGGTGAAGGAGTTCGTCGAGAGGCCTGCCACGGCTGACTGGCTGGTCGAGCCGCCGACGCAGCCCGCTTCGGTGCAGCTCCGGATCGATGACAAGAAGCAGTCGGCCCAGGTGTTGGTCACGAATGGCCTCGTCAGCCGGACCTTCCACATCACCGACAAGAATCTCTCCTGCATCAGCCTGCGTCGGATCGACAAGGACATCGAATTCGTCCGCTCGATCAAGCCGGAGGCGCGGATCTGCCTCGATGGGCATTGGCTCGAAGTCGGCGGGCTCACCGGCACGCCCGACGAGGCCTTCCTCACGCCGTCGTGGTTGCCGACGCTTCGCTCGAAGCCCGGCAGCTTTCAACTGGTCGGCATGGAAACCGGTGCCTGCGTGAAGCCTTACGAATGGCAGCCGAAGTGCAACGCGCCGAAGGACATCGCGTGGCCGGCCAAGGGCCAGCGGCTGACCTTCCGCTTCGCCGCTCCCGATGGCAGCCCCTACAAGGGCACCGGCGTGGCCGTGAGCTACGAGATCTACGATGGCATGCCGGTGATGATGAAGACCTTCAAGTTCATCAACAAGGCGGGCAAGGACGTGGTGGTCACCAAGTTCGAGAGCGAGCACCTGGCGGTGCAGCCGAGCAACTCGCGGATGATGCACGTGGAAAGCGACTACTCGTTCGCGCTGGCCAATGCCACCGACAAGGGCAGCGGCCTCGGCATCCATGTCAGCGGCGGCAAGTCGGAGTTCTTTGACTACTCCTTCGGCGGCGGCACGACCCGCTTCGTGCGCGACCCGAGCTGGGGCTCGATGGCCACGCTCAACCAGGCTGAGGACCTCTTCCTCGACGACCCGCAGAACGCGCTGCTGCTGAGCCGGCCGACGGTCGGTCCGAACTGGACGGTCAAGCAGGGCGAGTCGTTCGATGCCTTCCGCACCTTCACCATCCTCAACGACACCACCGAGAAGGAGCGCTTCCACCTGGCGCAGCGGCGCTTCTACCGGAAGCTCGCGCCGCAGACCAACGAGAAGATGTTCGAGGTCCACGCGCCGTCCTCCCACAACGTGAACCACCTGCGACCGCTGATCGACCAAATGGCGGAACTCGGCTTCGAGATGCTTCAGGCGCCCGAGCACCCGGGTAGCTTCAACTACGCGGACACCTCGGAGGCCAACATCCAGACGATGAAGGCTGTCTGCGACTACGGCAAGACCAAGGGCGTCAAGGTCGGTGCCTACCAGCTCATGATGGCCTCGCAGGGCTGGGGCTCGGCGGAAGACAACTACAACTGCATCAGCCCGGCCTCCGGCAAGCCCGGCAGCCTCTTCGGCCAAAGTGCCTGCGGGGCCAGCGCCTGGTCGGACATGTACTACGATAACATGTGGAAGACCATCGAGGCCGCCGGCATGGGGGCCTTCAAGCCCGATGGCCCGTATCACGGCGATCCGTGCGCGGCCAAGGATCACCCGCACCACAAGGGACTCGAGGACTCGCAGTGGGCCCAGTGGAAGTGGATGTGCAAGGTCCTCCACGAAGGCCAGCGCCGGGACCTCTACCTGACCATCCCCGACTGGTATTTCCTCAATGGCCAGGCCTGCACCGGCATGGGCTACCGCGAGGCTACCGACAACATCGACATCAACCTGCAGACCCTCATCTACCGCCAGTACATCTACGATGCGACCTGGCACAAGACCGCGCAGATGGGCTGGGTCAACCTCAACACCGAGGTGCTGCACGGCGGCATGGAGAAGAACCTCGACAAGTACGAGCGCACCTTCTTCGGCATGCTTGCCTCCGGCGCGCAGGTATGGGTCCGCGGGCACGCCCTCTACGACGGTCCTAACAGCCGCGCGATGCTGAAGAAGTGGATGGACTGGTACGACCGCCACGAGCAGGTCATCCTCGGAGACATCATCCACCTGCGCCGCCCCGATGGCCGCAGCCTCGACTACTACCTGCACGTCGATCCCGCCGGGAAGGAGAAGGGGATGCTGCTGGTCTTCAA
The DNA here is from genome assembly GCF_025950235.1 of Luteolibacter arcticus. Lineage (NCBI taxonomy): Bacteria > Pseudomonadati > Verrucomicrobiota > Verrucomicrobiia > Verrucomicrobiales > Verrucomicrobiaceae > Neoluteolibacter > Neoluteolibacter arcticus. The sequence continues at coordinate 200,934 of NZ_JAPDDT010000011.1, forward strand.
TCCGCTCGATCAAGAGGTGACGAAGGATCTCACGGTGCCGCTCTACTACACCGGACTGCGGGGTGGTGCTTCGATGCGGGAGAAGGATGGGCAGGCGGAATCGATCAAGCTGGATCGCGAGGATCAGGCCAGGATTTCGGTGACCTTGCCGGCTGGGGGATTCACGTGGATTACCTTTGAATGAAAGACCGGGGAGGAGGGGCGAGACGCCCCTCCAACGGACTGGGGCAAGATGCCCCAGCTACGATTTGGTCAGCTACCTTGTAAGACGAGATCTAACTGGTAATTCGCCACATGCAGCCTTTCGCACCCAGCGGCGTTCCGAGCCGCGGCCGGTTCACCTTGCCCACCGAGGCGGGGAAGGACGACCTCGTCCTCGACCTCGCCGCGAAGTGGGGTGCCGATACGATCCGCGATTCGGATGGGACGGAGCTTTCGCCGTCGCTCACGGCGCTTGGCTTCGACATCTTTTCGACGGTGCTGCTGACCCGTGCCGATCAGGAGTTCGTGCGGGCGCATCCGGAATTCCTGATCCGCAAGTTCTTCCGCTCCGATCCGGTCACCGCGGAGTCGGACACGGTGGTGTTGGTGCCGATGAGCGGCTTCGACGCGCGCAAGTATCGCATCGATACCTTGAACGATCCCGCCACCTGGTGGGAGGTGCATGACCGCAGCACCGGCAACAAGGTGCCGGGCTCGCAGTGGCAATTCGATGCCGCGGCTGGCACGGTGACGGTGAGCGGGATCGAGCCGTGGCATCAGTACACGGTGAACTTCCTGGTGGAGCAGATCTGGGACTCGACCTCGATGCACAACCACCTGACCAACGGGTGGACCTGCGATCCGATCATGAGCGTGGATCCGTGGCACCCGGCGTGTTACGAGCACCTGATGCGGTGGTTCGACCGCTGGCTGGAGGAGCACCGGGCAACGACCGTGGTGCGGCTGACCACGCTGTGCTACCACTTCCCCATCGACAGCGGGGCGGATGGCAAGACGCGCTACTTCGACGGGCAAGGGTATGCCGATACGGTGAGCATTCCCGCGCTGCTGGAGTTCGAGAAGATCCACGGATACCGGCCGACCAGCGAGGACTTCGTGGATGAAGGCTACTATCGCAATACCCACCGGGTGCCGACGCCGCGGCTGCGCGAGTGGATGGAGCATATCCACCGGTTCGTGGTGCGCTTCGGTCGCGATCTCACCGATCGCATCCATGGCGCCGGGAAGAAGGCCGCGATCTTCTGGGGCGACCACTGGATCGGCATGGAGCCGTATCTGCCGAGCTTCCAGGACATGGGCATCGACATCCACATCAATGCCTGCGAGGGCGGGGTGGTGGCACGCCGTTGCGGGGAAGCTCCCGGCCATCAAGTGAAGGAACTACGGCTGTACCCGTACTTGTTCCCGGACACCTTCAATGATCATGGCGGGCAGCCGTTGCACGACTCGCAGTTGTTCTGGGCGAATGTCCGCCGCGGGCTTCTGCGCGCGCCGGTGGACCGGATCGGCTATGGTGGCTACTTGAGCCTGGCGGACCGCTTTCCGGAGTTCGTTAGCCAGGTTACCGGGCTGGCGCAGGAGTTCCGCACCTTGATCGAGGTGACGAAATCCACGCGCTCGTGGCGGGTGCCGGTGAAGGTCGGCATCCTCAATGCCTGGGGTGCGTGCCGGTCGTGGATCCCGATGGAGGGCCGCGACCAGAAGTTCGCGGTGCCTTACAGCGAGAACATGTTCCTGCTGGCACGCAGTTATCTGCTCGAGTGCCTCGCAGGCCTGCCGGTGGATGTGGCTTTCCTGAGCTTCGACGAGGTGATCGCGCACGGCATTCCCGGCGATCTCGACGTGCTGATCAACGATGGCGACGCCGGCACCGCGCAGTCCGGCGGGCACTACTGGCTGCAGCCGGAAGTCGTGGCCGCGGTGCGGAAGTTCGTCCATCAGGGTGGCGGCTTCATTGGCGTGCGCGAGCCAAGCGCGCAGGCGGCGATGGGCCGGGTCTTCCAGCTCGCCGATGTGCTCGGTGTCGATCAGGAACTGGGGCAATCGCCATCGCAACGCCCGGTCGCGGAGTGGCAGGAAAACCGCGATCACTTCATCCTTGGTGGAGAGGTGTTAGATCTGAATTTCGGCGTCACCCACAGCTACGTCGCTCCTGTGGAGCCCGGCGTGCAGGTATTGGCGACGGCACCCGGCGGTCACGTTCTTGCCTCGGCCCGCGATTGTGGTCCCGGACGTGCGGTGTATTTCGCCGGTCTGCCCGCCACGCTCGACAACTATCGCGTGCTGCTGCGCTCGCTGGTGTGGGTTTCCCGCAAGGAGGAGTCGCTGGCGCAATGGTTCGCGAGCAATCCCAAGACCGAGTGCGCGTGGTATCCCGAAGTCGGGAAGCTGGTGGTGGTCAACAACTCGCCGGACGCCCAGGTCACCACGGTGCTCGACGGGGACGGGCGCGCCTTCGAAGTGAGCCTCGCTCCCTACGCGAGCGCTTGGTTTTCTCCGGAAAACTGAGCATCGCGGCGAGCGGCGTGGGTCCCGGCGCAACTCCGTATGCGTTTTTGTACAAATGGGACCAAGCACGTCTTCCGGATGGTCGATAGCTTGGCAGGAAACACCGGGGCAGCTTCGTCGCAGCCTCGAGATTTCCACCGCTCACCATGCAAATCCGAGAGATCCTCCTGCTCCACCATTCCCACACGGACGTCGGCTACACGCATCCGCAGCCGGCGTTCTGGGAGCTCCAGCGCCGCATCATCGATCAAGCGCTCGATCTTTGCGAAAGCACCGCCGACTTTCCCGATGCGTCGGCCGCGCGCTGGACCTGCGAGACCACGTGGCCGGTGATGCATTGGCTGAACCGCGCGTCGTCTGCAAAGATCGAACGCTTCCGTGCGCTGGCGAAAGCAGGCCGGATCTCGGTGGGCGCGCTGCCGATCCACCTTTCGCCGCTGGCGAATACCCCGCAGTTCGCCCACGGCCTGCGCGCGGTGAAACTTCTGCGCGAGGAATTCGGCGTGCCGATCCGCACCGCGATCAGCCACGACGTGAATGGCGTGCCATGGCCGCTCACCAATCTCTTGTTAGACGCGGGCATCGAGGCGTTCCTGATGGGCATCAATGTCCACAGCGGTGGCTTTCCCTACGAGCGGCCGCGCTGGATGAACTGGCTCAGCCCCGAGGGTCGCCCGCTGCTCACCTACAATGGGATGCACTACAACACCTTCGGCCGCGAAAGCCGCTACGCCGAGGGCAGCACGGAGACCATGCAGGAGGCGCTGGGCGGCTATCTGGGCCGGCTGGAGGCTGCTGGAAATCCGCGGCACTTCGTGATGCTGACGTCCACCCATCCAGTGTACAGCGACAACTACCCGCCCGACCCGCTGCTGGTCCAGATGGTCCGCCGCTGGAATGATGAAGGGCGCTTCCCGGCGATCCGCTTCGTCACGCCGGAAGACCTGATCGACTACTATCACAAGCAGCCCGCGATTCCGGTGCCGGACATGCAGGGTGATTGGTCGGATTTCTGGAACTTCGGCTCGGCGAGCTCCGCCACCGAGACCCGTGTGAACCGCAACACCGCGCGCCGTCTGGTCGCCACCGGTTTGCTCCAGACGGCCTTACCCGCATGCGAGGACACCACGGCACGCTCGCTGGATGCGTGGCGGAACCTGCTGCTCTTCGACGAGCACACCTGGGGTCCCGATCGCACCGTGCAGTCCGGCAGCTCCGATCCGATCGACGAGCAATGGGTGCTCGATGCGGGCTACGCGTGGCGCGCCCGCTCGATGACCGGCTTGCTGTTCCGCGACTCGATGGACCTGCTGGCGAAGAACCCCACCAATCTAACAGCGCCGAGTTCCGTCCTCTGCTTCAATCCCGGGCCGCAGCGCCGCGGGTGCTTCATCCGCGTCCCCAAGACGTGGACCGATGGCACGTGGCGTCACTGCTCCAGCAACGTCGCGCGGATCGAAGTGGACCGCTGCCTGTGGGATGACTCCAACTCATATCTCGCCGGTCCATTCGAGTTCGAGCCCTATAGCACCGTCTCGCTGCCGGTGGACAAGCTCGTGCCCGCCGCGCCGGCCGCGTCGCTCATTGCCGAGGGCAACGTGATCGAGACGGACTTCCATCGCCTCACCTACGATCCGGAGACCGGCTACGCGACCAGCCTTTATGACAAGAAGCTGGGCCGCGAATTCATCGACGCCGATGCCAAGTGGCCGTTCTTCGGCTTCGTCCACGAGCAGCCCGATCCCGATCACCACGACGTCACGACCGGCGAACTCGGCCGCGATGCCTACTACCAGAGCGTCTGGGACCTGCTGCATGCCGATGTCGATTGCTGGCAGTACGATTGGAAGGCGCAGCGTCGTGGCGCGGGCAAGCTGCTCGATCTGCAGGTCGAGCGTCATGCTGACGGCATCGTCCTCATCACTCGCCGCGAAGCGCCGGGCGTTCATCATGACAGCGGTGCGACGGGGACTTCCCAAGGGTTCTTCGCGCATCTGCCCGGCGATCTCATCCAGCGGATCAAGCTCAGCAGCGTGGGGCCGGTGGTGGAACTCACCGCGACCTTCACCAAGGATGAGAACCGCTGCGCCGAGGCAATCTACTTCGCCTTCCCGCTCGATCTCCCGCAGTGGTCCGCGCACTACGATGCCGCGGGCGTGCCGGTGCGTTGGGACGTGGAGCAGCTGGAAGGCTCGTGCAAGAACTGGGTCACCACCGGCTCGTGGGCGAGCGTTCACAATGCCGATGCCGGCGTGACGCTGGCGACGCCGGATGCGCCGCTGGTGCAGATCGGCGACTTCGGCTTCGGCCGTCCGCAAGGCTTCGCCCGCAATGCCGCCAAGCCGATGCTGTTAGGCTGGGCGGTGAACAACTACTGGATGACTAATTTCCGCGCGAGCCAGCCGGGATCGATGCGTTTCCGCTACGAGCTGCGGACCCACGGTGCCTACGATCCGGTGGTGTCCACCTGCGCCGGCCTGGAAGCCGCGTGTCCGGTGGAAGTCCATCCGGTGATGACCGGCGTGCCGGTGGGGCGCGGCTTCCTGCGGGTGAGCAATCCGGCGGTATTGCCGCAGCAGTTTTCGCCGTGCGACGACAGCACCGGCGACTTGCTGCTGATCCTGCAAAACGTCACGGGTGAAGCGGTTACGACGGATGTCGAGCTGCCGGGCCTGCCCGCGTCCCGCATTTCCGAATCGAATGCGCTGGGTGAAACCGCGGCGTGGATTGCGGATTCATCCCGCTTCTCCGTCTCGCTGGCACCGCGCGCGACGACTATCCTGCGAGTGTCCGTGGATCGGGGCGCTTCACCGAATGGCTCGCCGCTGCATGTGCTGTGGGAGCGGGCTGCTTGCTGATTCACCTTATCGATCGTGATGACGGGACCCCACGGCAAACCAGGGCGGCATCAACCGGCGGGTCAGGTAAAGCGGGCCGTGGGGCCGGGGCCTGTCAGGCCCTCGATCGGAGCGACGATAAATCCGGCCTTGGCGACAGGGTCCGGGTCGTTGGCGTGGGCAGGGATCAAGCCGGCGGCCAAGGCTGCGCAGGCGATCGGTCCCTCAACGCCGCCGGCTCAGGAAGGCGATGACCGCGCGAAGGGGAAGAAGGTATGGCGGAAGTTTGGTGGCGGCGCATTGTCCATCTCCTTGCTGGTGCATGCGATCTTCATCGTGCTGGCGGTTTTCTTCTTCATCCGCTGGGTGGAGCCGCCGCAGGAGAAGATTGATTTCATTCCCGGTGGAGGCGGCGGGGGGAACGAGGGCTCGCAAGCGACTCACAAGATCCAACAAAGGGCGCGGCAGACTCCCACCGCGATGTCCAAGCGGATTTCCTCCACCAGTCTAACAGCCGACTTCACTCTGCCGGATTCCTCGGAGCAACTTCCAGAGCTTTCCATGGCGACGGATATGGGGATCGCATCCGCCGGCAAGGGCGGAGGAGCGGGCGGCGGGAGCGGCACGGGAATCGGGACCGGCACCGGAAGCGGGACGGGGCCAGGCAGCGGCCCCGGCGTCGGGCGCGGATTCCTGGACGCGAATCCCTTCGGTGCCAAGGGAGGCGTGGGATTGGTCGGCACCTTCTACGATTTCAAGCGCGACCAAAAGAACAAGCCCACCGGAGTCAAATTCGGTGGCGAAGGCGAGGCCGAGTATACGTCGATCGTCAAAGGATTCATCAAGCGCTCGAGGTGGGCACCACCTTCGAAGCACAAGCACTTCACGGCGGAAACCCATCTGCGTGCGAAGGCCTTCACCTATCATCTCATGCCGGACACCGACGCGGCGAAGGCGTTCCAATGTCCCGATTCCGGGCCGGGCATGTGGGTGGCCCACTACACCGGCCGGGTGAGGGTGACGGAGACGGGGACCTACCGGTTTGTCGGATGGGGAGACAACTGCATGGTGATCGGCTTCGACAGCAAGGTGGTGTTCGATTCGTCCTTCTGGCATTTCACCGGGAGCCCGCGCGAGCTGGTCGGGAATGGCGTTCCCGGACATCCCACGCTGCCGATTTATTCGGGCGGGTGGATTGAGTTGCGGAAAGGACAGTCGATCGTGGTGGACGTCCTCATCGGTGATGCCGGAGGGGTCTTCACCGTGGGCGCCCTGATGGAGAAGCAAGGTGGTGCACCTCTCACTCGTGGGCCTAACGGAATCCCCAACCTGCCCATCTTCATGGTGGCCGATATGGCGGATGAAGAGAAGAAGCTCTATCCATTCCTTCCCGCCGAATCCCTCGTCCGAACGCTTTTCCAAGCGGAGGAAGACAAACTGGGAGCCACGGACGTTTTCAGGTGAAACCCATTCTCGCTGCCGATCTCGGGGGGACGCTCATCAAGCTGGGCGTCGTGCTCAACGGTCGCGTGCTGGTGCAGAAGGTGATCCCGGCGCGCTCGGACGAACCGCTGGCCGAACGCTTGCCGGAGCTGGAGCACGAATGGGAGCTGCTGGCCAAGTCGATCGGCTTCATGGTGGCGGCTTGCGGTGGTATTGGCATCTCGTTTCCGAGCATCATGGATCCGGTTTCAGGGCGGATTCTGACGCACTTCGGCAAGTATGTGGATGCGCCCGGGATCGACTTGAAGGAGTGGGCGTGGTCGCGATTCGGGATTCCGCTGTCGATTGAGAACGACGCGCGCGCGGCTTTGATCGGCGAGTGGCAATGCGGCGCTGGCCGTGGCTGCGATGACCTGGTGATGGTGACTCTTGGCACCGGTATCGGGACCGCGGCGATTTGTGGCGGTCAGCCCTTTCGCGGAGCGCATGGTCAGGCGTGCGGGGTCGGCGGTCACTTCACGCTCAATCACGATGGGGAGATTTGTGAGGTCTGCGGGAATATTGGCTGCGCCGAGCATGAGGCATCGACGGCGGCTTTGCCGCGCTTGGCGCGGCGCGAGCCCGACTTTGCGGCGAGTGCGCTCGTGGATGAAGCGAAACTGGATTATGCGGCGGGCGATGCGTGCGCCATTCGTTTGCGCGATGATGCGCTTAGGATCTGGGGCGCGACCGCTGCCAACCTCGTCCTCGCCTACGATGTCTCGCGCGTGATCATCGGCGGTGGAATCGCGGAAGCACCGGAAGTCGTTCCGGCGATCCGCGAGCACATTCACCGGCATGCGATTTCGCCGTGGGGAAAGGTCGAGGTGGTGAAGTCGGAGTTGGGAGATGCCGCGGCCTTGTTAGGTTGCGAGTGGATCGGCCGTCATGCGGCAGGTTTTCATGCTCCGGCTGCGGTGTCGTGCTGAGAATGTTTAGATGCGGGGACCGACCCGAATGGCGCTAACTTAAGGCGGATTTGGGCTGTTTCACATACCTCGTCCGATGATGGATTTCGACCATTTCT